>JBNMGX010000015.1:0-17908 GCA_050872465.1 Hallerella sp. | reverse complement strand
TCCAAATCCTTCAATAAGCCCGCCCGGAGGCTTGTCCGGGGCGTCCTCGGCCTTCCCGACCGGAACGACGCCAATTATAGAATTCCCCGCCCTGACCGTCAAGGGTCCCTCGCCACTTTTTCGCTTGCTTTTCGCTTGCAATGCAAAAACACGGGACTTTTCCATCTAAAGCACTCGTTATTGTTAATTTTTCAACATTCTATTCACAGATTCTTTATTCGGATAAGACATCAAAGGCTAGATTTTTCAATTTTAGCACCAAAAGTTTCCAAAATTTTTGCTGAAATTTTCCCAATAGCAAAAAATTTTCCCTAAAATTTTACCGGCAAAGAACAAAATTTCATTGAAATTTACGCGTTCCGCGCTTTTATAGCAGAGATTCACCCTTTTTCTGCGAGAATTTTCCCTAAAGGACAAGCATCAAGCCCCGAATCTTGGAAATCTTGAACTAATAGACGTTTTCGATATAGAACAGCGACTTTCGAGGCAGTTTTACGCGATCTTGGCGATTTCTCGAATCATTTTATTCAAGCCCTGCTCAAGATTTTCATCCAGATTTACGATTTCGCTTTCCGTTTGATGGCGAAACCACGTGAGCTGACGCTTGGCATAATGACGCGAGCCTTTCTGCACGCTTTCGACAATTTCCTCTTGGCGAAGCTTTCCTTCTAGGCAAAGAGTCCATTCCCGATAGCCGAGGCTCTGCCACGCCGGAGCGTCCATGGGAATGTTTGCGTACAAATTAACAACCTCTTCTTTCCAACCGTCAGCGACCATTTGCAAGACACGCTTATCGATGCGACGGTAGAGTTCTTCCCGATTTCTCGAAAGCCAAAAAGTCTTGATCTTGCCGATACCGCCGACACGGCTTTTCCGAATCTCGGAAAATTTACGCCCGGTTTCTAAAAAAACTTCTAGCGCGCGTAGCAATCTCTGGCGATCTTGCGGCAAAAGCGCCCGAGCCGATTCGGGATCGATCTTGCGCACCTTTTCGTAAAAAGATGCGGAGCCTTCGCGTTCAAGCATTCGTTCACATTCGAGACGGACATTTTCGGAAACTTTCGGGATCTCGGCAAGACCTTCGGTAAGCGCCTGCAGGTAAAGCCCCGTTCCACCGACGAGAATATAGGATTTCGTCGGATTCGTTTCGAGAATTTTCTTGACGTGACGCACAAAATCCCCCGCGGAGAACCTTTCTTCGGGCGGAAGAAAATCGACCAGATGATGCGGGACTGCGGCAAGAGACTCCCTAGACGGCTGGGCGGTTCCGATTCGAAATCCCTTGTAAATCTGGCGGGAATCCATCGAAATGATTTCGGCGTGAAACTCCTTTGCTATTGCAAGGGAGCTTTTTGTTTTTCCTACGCCGGTGGCGCCGACAAGAGCACAGAGAATAGGCATCGCCTTTTTAATGTAGCTATATTTATTGCGCATGAAAAACAAGAACGTCATCATCGCTTTGCTTTGCTTTCTGATTGTCATGGCGGGAGCTTTTGTCGCCTGGCAAAACGGGGAAGCCTTGTCAAATACGCTGGTAGCGACCGGCTTCTTGGAAGCCGCTCCGAGAACAGCCGATGCCGAACCTTATATGGAAAAGCTCCGAAGCGAAATCCCGGTCATCAAGGTCTTGCCGAAGAAAAAAAAGGACGGTCGGGAAGTGTGGAAAGTCGGACGCGGAGTTTCCCTGCCAAACTATTTACTGCGCGCCCAAAAACATTTAAATCAATTCGGCGGAAAAGTTCTTTCTATGGAAGAATTTACCCGCCAGAACGGAAATGCCTCGGCAAACTTTGACTTCTCTGTGCCATTCGGAGACACATTTCGGGTCGAGTTGCAAGTGGCGGACAGCTTCAGCGACAACACTTCCCGCTTGGCGGTCGGTTTCTACGCAAGTTCAAAACTTTCCAAGTACATCGAAGAGTTGAACAAATTAAGCTATCCATACTCGATGTTGATAACGCCTGCGGAAAAAGCCTCGCTAAGCGCCGATCTAAAACGGCTGCAAAACTACACGCCCGTCATCTGGCTTCCGATGGAAGACAAAACGCTACAGTCCAGAGCGCTTTCCAAATCCACCATCCGCATTCATCTTTCCGATGCGGAAATCCGGGAACTTGTTTCGGACGCGATGTCAAGCATTCCAAACTCACAGGGAATAGCGACGCGCCAGGGAAGCCGCGCCGTAGAGCAAAAGGCCCTGCTGCGAGCCGTTCTCGGACCGCTGAAAGAAAAGAATCTCTGGTTTATGGATCTTTCGTCCAACCGTTATTCTAAAACGCTCGAAGTCTGCGAAAGCATGGACGTAAAATGTCGCGCAGAATCCCCGCTCGACGTTTCCCGGATGACGCATGCGATTTACGTTTCAAAGGTTTTGAAGACCGCTCAGCGATCCGGGAAAGCGATTCTCTTGTTGCCGCTTTCAAAAGAATCCTTCAAGGCGATTGAAAACCTGAAAGACGAAACCATTTCCCAAGGGACGGAAATCGTTCCCCTGTCCCAAATTTTCCAAACCGAATAGGAGGCATCTATGTCTGCAAAACTCGGAGTCAATATCGACCACATTGCAACCATCCGCGAAGCGCGCAAAATTCGAGAACCCGATCCTGTCGCCGGAGCCATTCTTGCGGAACTCGCCGGATGCCACGGAATCACAGCGCATCTGCGCGAAGACCGAAGACATATCCAGGAACGCGATGTCCGGCTGCTCCGCGGAATCGTGACGACCCACTTGAATATGGAAATGGCTCCCGTCCCGGAAATGGTCCAGCTGGCGATTGACATCCAGCCGGATATGGTGACGCTCGTCCCGGAGCATCGGGAAGAAGTTACGACCGAAGGCGGCTTAAATGTCGCGGCCCGAATCGACGACTTGACCAAGACTGTCGCCGCTTTCAAAAACAACGATATCGCCGTCAGCGTGTTCATCGACCCGGATACGGACCAAGTCAAAGCGGCAAAAAAAATCGGAGCGGACTTTGCCGAATTCCACACGGGACACTTTGCCAACGCCTTCGACCTGGGATCTGCCGCAGATGTCGATCGGGAATTTGCCGCTATCCAGGACATGACGGTTCTTGCCCGCAAATACGGTCTCCGCGTAAACGCCGGCCACGGCCTGAATTATCGAAATGTCGGATACATCGCAAGCATCGACGGTATCGAGGAGCTTAACATCGGACACAGCATTATCGGGCGTGCGGTACTCGTCGGAATGGACAGGGCGGTCAAGGAAATGCTCGAAGCGATTCGCCTTGCGGAACACTAAAATCTTTACCAAAGAGAAAAGGACAGGTCGCCGACCTGCCCTTTTCGTTTTAAAGACCACAAACGGCCAATTATTCCACGGCCTTGATAATGCTCTTTACGGCTTTTTTAGCGGCTTTGGCTGCGGCAATGCTATCTTGACGCGCCTTTCTCGCCGCCTTGATGCTATCCTGCTTCGCCTTCTGCTCGGCTTTTTTCACCGCTTTCAAGCTATCCTGTTCCGCCTTTTTGGCAGCCCGGATGCTGTCCTGCTCGGCCTTCTTCGCCGCCTTGACCGCAGCGATGCTGTCCGCCTTCGCTTTTTTCACCGCGGCGATACTATCCTGGCGAGCCTTTTTCGCTTGCGCAATGCTGTCCTGTTCAGCTTTCTTTGCTGCCTTGACCGCCGCAATGCTGTCCGCCTTTGCCTTCTTGGGATCCACGGCAGGTACGCTGTCCGCTTTCGCTTCCGCAGCAGGAGCCGCCACCGCGGAATCCACGGTCACCGGGGTCTCCGACACGATGTCGAGAAGTTCCACTTGGAACACCAGAAGGGCGTTTCCGGGAATTACGGGAGCAGCGCCGTCTGCGCCATAGCCCAGATTGCTCGGAATCCACGCTTCGACCTTTTCACCGACCTTCATCAGCGTCAGCAATTCCTGCCAGCCCTGAATCACCGCGTTCACCGGAAATTCGAGCGGTTCGCCGCGCTTGATGGAGCTGTCGAATTCCGTTCCGTCGAGAAGGGTTCCCGCATAATGGACGCGAACCTTGTCCGTGAGCTTCGGAGACTTTGCCGTCGAATCCGCCGACTTGACGATATATTTATACTGAAGCCCGCTTGCCGTCGTAACGACACCTTCCACCGCCTTATTCTTTTCCAAGAAGACTTTCTGGGAATCTAAAGCGGCCTGAGCCGCAGCCGCAGCCTTCTTTTCGCGTTCCACCTGCATCTGGAGGACGAGTTCCTGCAGAGCCTTGTCCGCCTGGGAATCGGTGAGCAGCAGCGGATTGCCTTCAATCTGGTCGCGGAGAGACTTTAAGAAAAGTTCCTTGTCGATGTCCGCATCGACGTTCTTGATTGCGCGTCCCATGTCCATGCCGAGAGCGTAGCTGTAGCGATCCTTCGGCGTGACCAGCGTGTCCTTTTTCGGAAGGGCGACAGCCGCCGTATCCTGAGATGGAGCCTTTGCCGGGGCGGTTTCCGGTTTCGGAGCGTTAGAGCACGCGATTAACGTTCCAAAAACCGCAGCGGTCAAGATACTGTTTGTCCATAATTTCATATTTTAATCCTCGATGTAAAAAGCATCCCTGAAAGCCGCTTTGGACGAATCCCGAAAAGGACTTTTAGAAATGCCCGTGATTTGAAATCTAATTTAGGAACTTTAAAATGAGAAAATGGATTTCGCTGTTTTTTTTGACCGTATTTAGCGCCTCCCTGTATGCGGCGCGACCCGTTACGCATGTCGAAGTCCCTTTCAATGTGGGTATCGGACCGACCCTCTTCTGGATTCCGGGCGTCGCAGGCCGAGAGTTTCACACCGGATTCAACCTCGCCCCGTATGGAGTCGTCACCCCCAAAACGCTCCAAGACAATAAAGAGAAAATCCCGCTCAAATACAGACGCTACCTCAACACAATGCGCGAAGTTCACCTCGCTCCGCTCTGGATGGTTTTAATTCCGCAATACGTCATCGTCAGTCCCGCAGCGCTAGGTTCGGATGATGCGCTCTACGGCGCCGTCTGGTCGCTGCTCAGCGTCGGTCCCGAATTCATCTCGAAGCGCTACATGGTTCTCGAAGGGAAATTTTCGCCTACGATAAGCTATCTGCATGTCGATTCCGACGACAACGAACAGACGGAAAACCTGGTGGGCATCGGCTGTATGCTCTCGCTCGCCCTGACATACACCATCACCGAAAACTTTCTGCTCTCGTTTTCCTACGGGCATCTCTTGCAACTGCCGCTTGGCATCAACGAATACAAGCCTCTCGACAGGACCGCGGAAAAGTGGATTCAGGCTGGAGTTCTTTCGGCGACGCTGAATTTCCGGTTCGGCATGAGCCAGAAACTCTGAGTGTGACGGCAAACAAATTTCGCTAGCGGGCTGCGGAAAAATTTTTCCCGGCCCTTTACTTTTTTCACAAGTTTTCCTAAAATTTACATACGGATGAATTGGGTGTAAAAACGGCGGAACGCAGGTGCGATTCGGCAAATTTAGGGGTTTGTATATGCGATTGAACGGCAGATTGTTTTCATCCTCGGCACGAGCGTCAAGGCTCGTACGGACACCGCTAGAATTTGAAAAATTTCAGAACAAGAATCGCGCAAAGCTTTTGGAAGAAATGACTCAACCAGTCGAAGAAGAACTTCCCGCAAACAAGACAGGTTGGCTGCCGGGGCCGCTTTCCTATCCGTGGATTTTCATCGCTGTCGGGATATCCGACCTGATAAGTCCTTACTATTTTTGAAAAAAAAACGGAGAACCTATGTCAGCTCTTATCCTCGATGGAAAAAAACTCGCCAAGGAATGCGAAGTCCAACTGAAAGCCCGCGTCGATGCGCTCAAGGCCCGCACCGGAAAGACCCCGATTCTCGCCACGATTCTTGTCGGCGACGATCCGGCTAGCGCGACTTACGTAAAAATGAAAGGCAACGCCTGTGCGCGGGTCGGCATGGAAAGCCTGCCCGTCCATATGCCGAAACAGACGACGACCGAAGAGCTTCTCGCCAAAATCGAAGAGCTGAACGAAAACCCGAATGTCCACGGTATCCTGCTCCAGCACCCCGTTCCGCGCCACATCGATGAACGCGCCGCTTTCGAAGCGATTGAACGCAGAAAGGACGTCGATGGCGTCACATGCCTCGGGTTCGGGCTGATGTCGATGGGTGAAAAGGCTTACGGCAGCGCAACTCCCGCGGGAATCATGCGCATTCTGAAAGCCTACGAAATTCCGCTCGAAGGAAAACACGCCGTGGTTGTCGGTCGCAGCGCGATCCTCGGAAAACCGATGGCGATGATGCTCCTCGGTGCGAACTGCACCGTGACGATTTGCCACAGCAAGACACAGAATCTCGAAAAGTTCGTCGGCGAAGCGGACATCCTGGTCGGAGCCGTCGGAAAGCCCGAGTTCATCAAGACTTCCTGGATAAAAAAAGGCGCAGTCGTCATCGATGCCGGTTACCATCCGGGCGGAGTCGGAGACATCGAAAAGGCGGGTCTCGACGAAATCGCTAGCGCTTACACGCCGGTTCCGGGCGGAGTCGGTCCGATGACCATCAACACGCTCATCTACAACAGCGTCGAAAGCGGTGAAAGCTTTTTGGGAAAATAACGTCTTGAAAAGAAGTCAAGGAAAGGCGCTCGCAGCGCCTTTTTTTGTGAAGAAATTCACGGATCGATTTGCCGAATCTCTCCGGGCTTTAGGTCATCTAGTTTCCACGGACCGATTCGGACGCGGACAAGCCGGAGCGTTTCAATGCCAAAGCATTCCAAGATACGGCGAATTTCCCGGTTCTTCCCCTCGTTCAAAACTACCGAAAGCCAAGCATTCTTTTCGCCTTTTCGCAAAACATGAACATCTGTCATGCGCATTTTTTCCGAAGGATTTCCGAAGACCCGCGGAGGAACCTGAATGCCGCGACGCATTTCCAAAAGTTCCTCGTTTGACGGGAGCCGGGAAATTTGAACATGGTATTCCTTTTCCAGATGCGATTCGGGAGAAAGAATCCGGTCGGAAAAAGCGGTATCGTTCGTAAAGAGCAAAAGCCCTTCGCTAGCCTTGTCAAGCCGCCCCACCGGAAAAACGTGCTGCGGAATTTTTTCGCGGAGCAGATCCATGACCGTTTTGCGACCCTTCTCGTCGGACGCCGTCGTAACGATTCCGCGAGGCTTGTTCATCACAAAGTAAAGCGGTTCTCTCGGCAAAACAAGCTGTCCATCGACTGAGATTGTCGAAGCCGTTTTGGCCGGAGTTTCAGGATTAAAAACGGTCTTCCCTTCGAGCGAAACGCGACCGCTGCGAACAAGAGCTTCCGCTTCCTTTCTCGAACAGAATCCGCGCTTGTTTAGAATCCGCGCCACGCCAAAATATTTTTCGGTCATCGGGTCCAATTTAACTATTCCAAGGAAAAATTCAACCCGAAGAAATTTCTTCAAAATACGATAGCCCCAGACGAAAGCCAGGGAAGTATAATTCGCTCCGAAGTTTCGCCGCTTTACACGCCCATTATTTCACAATTCAAGATATTTTTTCCGCAAGCTTTGTTAAAATTCACACGGGCAGCGGTTTGTGAAGCCCCAACCTGATCTTTTCGGAGAGAAAAATGAAACGAATCCTATTTTTCCTTTTCACGACATTTTTTGTCGGAACAGTCTTCGCCCAGCAGTCATCATACAAAAGTATTTCCTGGGATGCGGCAATTGAAATGCAGAAGCAGGGAGGAATCTTTCTCGATGTCCGCACGCCTGAAGAAGTCGCCCAAGGAACCGTCGCAGGCTCCGCAAACATTCCCCTCCAGGAGCTATCGCACCGAACAGCGGAACTTTCAAAAGAAATGCCGATTTTCGTATTCTGTCGCAGCGGTGTTCGCAGCCAAAAGGCTTCGGCACTCCTAAGCGCGCAAGGCTTTACCGTTTACAACATCGACGGTGGATTTTTAAAAGCACCGCCGGCAAGCGCATTCAAGTAATCTTCAAGCGCATCGCCGACAACGACTCGCTCCCGCGCAACAAAAAGACGCGGATTTTTTTTGTCCTGTCCGGAAAGGCGCGCCCAGTCCTTTTCCGTCATCACGATTGGGAATTCACGCAAAAGCTCCGCCCGCAAAGTTTGCACGAACCGCTTTGAATGATCCGGCAAGAAAACTTTCCTGGCGACGAAAAATTCATTCGCTTCCACATCCTTTGCAAATCTTTCCGGGTCGCCGATAGCCGTCACCACGGCACATTTTGCGCCTTTTGGCAAAAATTTTCCATCACCGTTTTGAATTGTCGAAATGCCGAACGAAACGTTCCAATTTTTCTCCGCACTTTTCTTTTCGTACAAATTATCCGCCTGCCGAAAGCATCGGATTTTTTTTGCTTCGGGATGATCCTTTTCCAAACTGACGCATTTTCCGCAAGGGATCAAATCCGCCATCCTTTTTGCCGATTCGTTCCAGCGCAAAACGAAAACATCCGCATTCGCAAAGCGCGTATCTTCCAAGCCTCCATCGCAAAGAATCATATCAAATTGCCCATCGATTTTTCGAGCCATCTTGTAGCGGTTCCGCGTCTTAAAAACCGAGCATCCAAACTCCGAAAAGAGCATCTGGAATTCATCCCAGGCAACGGCATGGCACAATATGGCAATGCGCAGATTTTCCAATTTCATCCGGTGCGCTAATTCCCGGACAAGCGGAGTTTTTCCGGCACCTCCGGCGAGAAACGATCCGACGATAATAACCTTGCTCTTTAACGGAGCCTTTTCCCGGTAAACCGTTTTCCGCAAAAGCAAAAAGCCGCAGCGATAGACGATCGCTAGCGCGAATCGAAAAGGATGTGAAATTTTTGAGGACAAATCCGCAAACCGCAGCATGATTACGCACAAAATAAAATTTTCTTTTGGCGGAGCTTTATCGGAAATTTTAAAACTGCGGTCGTTTGAATTTTTTGGGAAGAAGTATGCGGAACATGGGGCGAAAGGATTAATCTGCGGACTTTTAAGTTTTCGGGACGAGTTTAGCGGAACACGGGACGAAGGAACTTGAAGCGAACAGAGTTCTCTAAGTTCTAAAATCTCAGATCTAAGCTCTGACCATGCTCCAGAATGACCGCTTGAAGTAAAAGTCCGCTCCGATATCCCTCATCCCGTTTAGCGTGTCCCGTATCCCACTGAATCCTGTTTTCTGCTTCCTGATTCCTGACAACTTACAGTTCGCTAAAACGTCAATTCCGCATTCCTAATTCCGCATTCCTAATTCCTAATTCCGAATTCCTCATTCCTGTCTCCTGATTTCTCCTGCCAGTAACTATCAACTAAACACAAAGCTCTCAGTTCTAAGCACGACCAATCCCACAACAATCCGCCATCCGCCAACCGCATTCCGATCCTAATTTCTACCTTTTTCCAAAAACAACAATCAAGGTTTAAGCTATGCGCATTCTCGTCTTAAATTGCGGAAGTTCATCCGTCAAGTTCGCCGTCATCGATACGGAAAACAAGGAATCCCTTTCAAACGGTCTCGTCGAAAACATCGGCGTGAACGGTCACTTCAAGGCCAAAGGCCCGGAAGGCAAGGCGGAATTTCACTTCGACTGCCCGACCCACAAGGAAGCTGTCGTCGAAGTCCAAAAATTCCTCACCGCCCAAAAGCTCATCGACACGATCGAAGCGGTCGGTCACCGGGTCGTTCACGGTGGAAAGTTCATCAAGTCCGAACCGGTCTCGCAGGAACTCATCGACTACATCCGAAGCATCATCCTGTTTGCGCCACAACACGAAGGTGCCCACGCAACGGGCATGGAAGTCGCCAAGGAAATCTTCCCGGGACTTCCGCAGCTCGCCGTCTTCGACACAGCGTTTCACCAGACGATGCCCCGCAAGGCATTTCTCTACGGAATTCCATATTCCTACTACGAGGATTACCACATCCGCCGTTACGGTTTCCACGGGACATCGCACCGATATGTCAGTGCGGAAGCGGCCCGCATCCTCGGCAAGAAGCCCGAAGAGCTGAACCTCGTCACCGCACATCTCGGAAACGGCAGTTCCTGCTCCGCAATCCACGCAGGAAAATGCGTCGATACGACGATGGGATTCACTCCGCTAGACGGCCTGGTGATGGGAACTCGCTCCGGCTCGCTCGACCCGGCGATTCTCTTCTTCCTGAACAAGAAACTCGGTTACGATATCGACCGTCTGAACAAGCTGGTGAACAAGGAAAGCGGGCTTCTCGGACTTTCGGGTCTCAGCAATGACATGCGTACCATCACCCAAAAAGCTTCCGAAGGGCACAAGGGCGCTCAGATTGCCTTTGAAGTTTTCTGCTACAGGCTTGCCCGCGAAATCGGCGGCATCACGATGGCTCTCCCGCGTCTCGATGCATTGGTCTTCACCGGCGGAATCGGCGAAAACAGCCGAGTCGTCCGCGAAACGACCCTTGAAAACCTGGCAATTCTGGGATTCAAGATCGACCCGAAGCGAAACGAGGACAACGGAAACGCATCCAACCACATCATCACCGCGGAAGGTTCGGCACCGCTTGCGATGGCCGTCCCGACGAACGAAGAGCTGCTAATCGCCCTCGACACCGCGGAATACGCCAAGAGCGTAAAATAATTCCTCGAAAATTTGCCATGAAAGTCCTCGGTTCGCGAGGACTTTTTTAATAGTTAACGTCTTCGAGAACAAGTCCCTGGGGCGGTGCCATCGTGCGTTCGCCCTTAAATCTTTCAGCGAAAATTTTCTTCACGGTTCCTGCGGGATAGCGGAGACGTCCGACATCGAAAAGCGTCCCGACCATGGCACGGACCTGACGATGCAAGAAACGGTTCCCGACAATATGCCACTCGGAAATGTAATCGTTTACCTTCACCAGTTCAAAGCGGGAAAGCTTGCAGACCGTGCTCTTCCCGTCGTGCCGCGGAATGCAGAACCGGATAAAGTCATGCTCGCCCAAAAAAGATTCCGCTTCGCGACGCATCAGATTGTAATCCACGGGCAAATGCCCGATTTCCCAGCCGAAATCCCGGAGAAGCGCCACGGGCCGCGTAAAGAGCGTATAGACGTAGTAACGCGAAACGGCGTCATAGCGGGAATGGAAATCCGGAGCGCAAGGTTCCAGTTCTCGGATTTTCACGGTTCCCCGTCCGAGACCGTTGATGGAGCGCATCAATTTTTGGCAGTCGATTTCGCCGTCGAAGTCAAAGTGGACCATCTGGCCCCGAGCGTGAACGCCCGTATCGGTTCTGCCGGCAGCGACCAAATCGATCGGGGCGCGGAGAGCTGTTCGGAAAGCGTCTTCGAGCGCAGACTGGACCGTGACAAACTTTGTCTTCCCATGTTCGTTCTGCTCTTGCCAGCCAAAATAGGCGCTGCCCAGATATTCGCAGCGAAAGCGGTAACGCATTTATTCCCCGGTTTCCCGCTTGATGCGGATGACCGTTTCGACCTGCTCTTCCGAAAGCTGCGTCCGCCGGGCGATCTCGGAAGGAGTCAGACCGCGACGATTCAGCTGCAGAACCTTTTCCTTGTCGGCGCGTTCGCGGTCAAAGCGGGTCATTTCCAGCGGGCTCGGATTCGGCTTCGGAAAAATTTCCGTCTGGAGCGTGTTGTGGCTCTGCGCCTTGTACTTGTTCGCCCTTTCCGGGTCGCGGTGAACGCCTTTGGGCGTGCGGAGACCGGCGAGCGTATCAGACAAAGCCTGCATCGCACTTGTAATGCGCTCCTTTGCCGTCGGGCGCAAAACGGGCCGTTCCACTTCGCCCTTTGCATTTTCAAATTCCACATCGTCTGCTACGGGAACAGTCGCATCCTGGGAAGACTCCGGAGAAGCTTTTACGTCGTCGATAATCGAGCGACGGTGCACGCGGGTGCGATCGACAAAAGTAGGATCATCCAGGCCGCCCTTCGGCGTCTTGAAACGGTTTTCCTCCCGAATCTTTTCGAGCTGCCGCGTAATCGCCTCTTGCCGGTTCCGCAAAAAGAAGAACACCCCGCCCAGCACGACAATCAAAAGAATCAACCCGCCGATGACATAGACAAAGACATTTGACCCCGAAGACTTTTCGGACGATTTTACTTCGCTAGCGGGAAGAGCGGCAGGCATTTCGCCCTTTTCCAAGTTCCGCATCGCGACAAGCACGCCCCACAGCGAATCCCGCTTTTTCAGCGCGACCTCCTTTGCGTCCGGATCGTCAGCAGCAAAGACTTCCACATTCGCCGCATCGATTTCTTCGCGCAAAAGCAGATAACGCTCCCCATCCAACTTCGGCTCGAACGGGTCCGCCTTCAAAAACGCGAACAAAAGAACAACCAGGATCAAAAGGATGGCGGGAACGACAAACTTCTTCATAGCGGAAAATTTATAAAATTTTGGAAAACGGAAACGCTTCGCCCAAAATTCAAAAGAAAACAAAATCGAATACTTATTGCCCCCGTTGTAAAACAGGAACTCTCTTAAAAGTGGAACATGATGGAAAGTCGTTTGTCGGATGCTCGAATTTTCCTCAGTGTCGATACACGTTCCGGGACACGACCGTTTTGATAAGTCCTAAAGTTTGTCCGGCTTGTGGCGGTTTCCTTGTTAGACGCAAAGGAAAAGGGCACTGGTTTATTGGCTGCTCCAATTACCCGAGTTGCGAATATACGGAACAGGAAGGTGACGGCCTGGGATGTGTAGAAGGCGCCCGGTCCGGGATAACGGAGAACGGAAAAAGCCCCGAAATTTTCGGAGCCTTAAAATCAAAAGCCAGAGCTTTTATTTCTTAAATCCCAGCACGAGCTTCCGACAGTCTTCGAAGAAAGGATTCGAATCGTGCGGACCTGGCGCCGCTTCCGGATGAAACTGCACCGCGATCATCGGAACTTTTTTCGAGCGGAACCCTTCAACCGACCGGTCGTTCAGATTCACGTGGGTAACTTCCAGAACGTTCGGATCGATGGAATCTTCGAGGACGGCAAAGTTGTGATTCTGCGAAGTCACCATCACGCGCCCCGTATCGAGGAACTTCACTGGATGGTTTCCGCCGTGATGCCCGAACTTGAGACGACCCGTCTGCGCACCGTTCGCAAGCCCGAGAATCTGGTGCCCGAGACAGATGCCCATCACGGGAACCTTACCGAGGATTTTTTTCGCATTTTCCATCGCGCCTTTCACGCCCGCCGGGTCGCCGGGACCATTCGAAAGGAAAACTCCGTCGGGATTCATCGTGAGAACCTCTTCCGCAGGCGTATAGGCGGGAACGACCGTCACCCGAAAACCTTGCATCCGCAGGTTACGGAGAATGTTCCGCTTGATACCGAAATCGTAGGCAACAAGTTTCAGGTCCGTGGCGGGGAGCTCTTTCGGCATACCGAATTCGCCGAGGAAGTCATCCGAAAATTCGTACTTTTCCTTGCACGTTACGGTTTCGACCATATCTACGCCGTCAAGACCAGCCCACGTTTTCGCCTTTTCGACACCCTCTTCTGCGGAAACCTTTCCCGATGTGCAGATGAAGCCTTTGAGCGTTCCCTTTTCGCGGAGAAGAAGCGTGAGCGCCCGCGTATCGATCCCGGCAAGCGCTGGAATTCCAAACCGCTTGAGCGCATCCGTGAGACCTTCTTCCGAGCGGAAGTTTGACGCTTCGTTTATCTGCTGCACGAGAAGTCCCGCAGCCTGGAACTTTTCGCTTTCCATGTCCGCGCGGTTCACGCCGACGTTTCCAATCTCCGTTTCGGTGAGCGTCACAAACTGTCCCGCATACGAAGGGTCCGAGAGGATTTCCTCATAGCCGGAAAGCGACGTGTTGAAAACAACTTCGCCAAAGGAATCCACGGGAGCGCCCATCGAATAGCCGAAAAAGACGCTGCCGTCCGAGAGTGCGAGGAACGATTTGCGTTCCCGTTCGAGTTTCCATTTTTCTTCTAGTGTCATAGCCGTTTTCCTTCTTAAACATTCACCTTTGGAGCGTGACGCTGGTATTCCTGAATCGAGCAGACTTCCACACCAAAGCGTCCGTCGCCTGTTTCGCCCTTCATGTCTTCGAGACCTTCGATGGTCGCTTCGAGAGCATCGAGCGTCGTCGTAATCGGGATTCCGCGGAGAATGCACGTGGAGCGGATTTTCGCTTCGTCCTTTGCCGCCTTCGCACCGGGCGTCGGCGTGTTCACGATCCAGGCGAGATCCTTTTCGTCGATCAAATCGAGAACGTTCGGGCGACCGTCCGAAATTCGGAAAACCCCGTGGGTCTTGATGCCGTGATTGCGGAGAACGGTGCTCGTTCCGCGGGTCGAATAGATTTCAAACCCGAGCTTCACCAACCGCTTCGCAAAAGGCACGACCGCTTCCTGGTCCGCGTCCTTGACGCTCAGGAAAATGTTTCCCTTCATCGGCACATAGTTGCCTGCGCCGACCTGGCTCTTGATGTAAGCCATCGAATGCCGATAATCGAGCCCCATCACTTCGCCCGTGGATTTCATCTCCGGAGAAAGAATCACATCGACCCCGGGGAACCTCGCAAACGGGAACACGGCTTCCTTCACCGCAAAATATTTCGGCGTGAAAAGTTTCGTATATCCCAAATCCTTGAGTTTCTTCCCGGCCATCACCAGCGAAGCGAGCTTTGCAAACGGAATCCCGGTCGCTTTCGATACAAACGGAACCGTGCGGCTTGCCCGCGGATTCACTTCGATGACATAGATATCGTTTCCGTGGACGGCGAACTGGACGTTCATCAGCCCGACGACATGAAGCTCCCTGGCAAACTCAATTGCAAGTTTCCGCAAGCGTTCCTGGATTTCCGCGGAGAACGTCGGCGGCGGAATCGTGCACGCCGAATCCCCGGAATGGATGCCCGCGAGTTCGATGTGTTCCATGATGCCGCAGATTTCCGCCGTCTCGCCGTCGGAAATGCAATCGACATCGCATTCCGTCGCCTGTTCCAGAAAGTGATCGACGAGAATCGGACGGTCAGGGGAAACTTCGAGCGCCTCCTCTTCCATATACTTGCGGAGCGCCTCTTCATCGTGGACGATGCACATCGCGCGACCGCCGAGGACAAAGCTCGGACGGGCAAGCACCGGAAAGCCGATTTTCTTCGCAATCGCGACAGCTTCATCTGCAGTCTGCGCCATTCCCGAAGGCGGCTGCAACACGTGCAATTTGTTTACAATGTCACCAAAGAGCTTCCGATCTTCCGCGGCATCGATCATCGCCGGAGACGTTCCGATGATGTGGACACCGTTTTCTTCGAGCTGGTTCGCCAGGTTCAGCGGCGTCTGCCCGCCGAACTGCACGATCGCGCCGTCGCACTTTTCGTGGCGATAAACGTTCAAGACGTCTTCGAGCGTGAGCGGTTCAAAATAGAGCTTGTCGCTCGTATCGTAATCCGTCGAAACCGTTTCCGGATTCGAGTTCACCATCACCGTTTCAAAGCCCGCCTTGCGAAGCGCAAAGGACGCGTGGACGCAGCAATAGTCGAATTCGATTCCTGGCCGATACGGTTCGGCCCGCCGCCGAGAATCATTATCTTCTTTTTTCCCGAAGGCTTCTCGTCCGGGCGCATTCCCGTGCCATCGCCGAGCTGACCCGCTGTCGGATTTTCGAAGCGGTTGTCGTCATCCCGGTAAATCGAATAGAGATACGGCGTGTAGGACTGAAATTCCGCGGCGCATGTATCGACCTGCGCAAAGCTCGGAACAACGCCGATCTTTTCGCGGGCAGAGCGGACTTCGAGTTCCTTCGCCCCGAGGATCCAGCCTATCTGGCGGTCGGAAAATCCGAGTTTCTTCGCCTCGCGGAAAAGAGGTTTATCCTTCGAAAGGCTTTCAAGCGATCCGGCCTTGCGGATTTCGTTTTCGAACAAGGTAAGCTCTTCCAGTTCGCGGAGGAACCACTTGTCGATTTTGCAGATGTCATGAATCCTATCGACCGACCAGCCGCGCTTTAACGCTGCGCGGACATAGAAGATGCGTTCAGCGGAAGGGCGCTTGACCTCGGCTTCGAGCCTTTCGTCGGAAAGTTCGTCGAACACGTGATCCTTGCCGTCTGCGCCGTAGCCCGCATGTCCCGTTTCGAGCGACCGCATCGCCTTTTGGAACGACTGCTTGAACGTGCGCCCAATCGCCATTACTTCGCCGACGGACTTCATCTGCGTCCCGAGCGTCGTGTCCGCACCGGCGAACTTTTCGAACGCAAACCGGGGAACCTTCGTCACGATGTAGTCGATGGAAGGTTCAAAGCAGGCGGGCGTCACCTTGGTGATGTCGTTCAAAATTTCGTCAAGCGTATAGCCCACGGCGAGCTTTGCCGCGAACTTCGCAATCGGAAATCCTGTCGCCTTGGACGCAAGAGCCGAGGAGCGGGAAACGCGTGGATTCATCTCAATGACGACAATCCGACCGTTCTTCGGATTCAGCGCGAACTGGACATTTGATCCGCCCGTATCGATTCCAATCTCCCGCATCACGGCAATCGCCGCATCGCGGAGCTTCTGGTATTCGCGGTCGGTGAGAGTCAGGGCAGGTGCCACCGTAATGGAATCTCCCGTGTGGACGCCCATCGGGTCGAGGTTCTCGATCGAGCAGACGATGACGCAGTTGTCCTTGTGGTCGCGCATCACTTCGAGTTCGAATTCTTTCCAGCCTTCGATGGATTCCTCGATCAGGACTTCGGATGTCGGGCTGTAGTAAAGCCCGCGCTGCACGATCGTTTCAAATTCTTCCTGGTTGTGAGCGATACCGCCGCCGGTCCCGCCGAGCGTAAACCCCGGACGGATGACGACCGGCCACACGCCTAACTTTTCACGGGCGGCAATCGCTTCTTCGAGCGTATTCGCCGAAATGCTCTGCGGCATATCGAGCCCGATACGTTCCATCGCTTCCTTGAAGAGTTCGCGGTCCTCCGCCTTGTTGATGACATCGGGGCGCGCACCGATCATTTCCACGTTGTAGCGGGAAAGCACGCCTTTCTTGTGAAGCTTCATCGCGAGATTCAGAGCGGTCTGCCCGCCGAGGGTCGGGAGCAGCGCATCGGGACGTTCGCGCCGGATGATTTCCGTAAGGGCCTGCGCCGTCAAAGGCTCGATATAGGTACGGTCCGCAAAATCCGGATCCGTCATGATCGTCGCCGGGTTCGAGTTCACCAGGACGACTTCGTAGCCTTCGGCCTTGAGCGACTTGCACGCTTGCACGCCGGAATAATCGAATTCGCAAGCCTGTCCGATGACAATCGGCCCCGAACCGATAAGCATTATCTTCTTGAGATCTTCACGTTTTGGCATAGTACCTTCGCTTGAGCTAAATCGGCGTAATTTTAGAAATTTCTATCCCCGAAACAAAGGGAAAACTTTTATCTTTTTCAAAGTTTTCAAAAGGACTTCAAAGCCCCTTGGGATATCTTTTTTCCATCAGAAAAATGCAAGACTTTTTCGGCAGCATAAAATTCATTTTTGTCATTTTTTATCCGTTCAAAAATCGAAAAACGAAAGAGGAACGAAATTTCCTGTCGGGTTTCGGAAAGCGATAAATGCTAAATTAAAGGCATGATTTGGAAATTCTACATTCTTTGGCTCATCTCGTTCCTAGCCGGCGTCGTCTTTGTGTGCGTTCTACCGGGCGATTCGCCGTCCCCCTCTTTCCGCTACCTTTTCCTCGGCCTCTGGGGCGCCATTCTCGGTGCGCTGTTCAACGCGATAGCGAGCAAAAAGACGCCCGACAGCGAAGCCGATTTTATCTCCGAACCCAGCCGGAAGCTTCCCGAAACGGAATTCATCCCGGTCGTCAGCGAGACCGCCAAAGTTTCCCTGCCGGAAGTTCCCGTCGAACCCAAGATTCTCGCCCCGGAATTTCCCGATGAAGACTGGATAGACTTCAGCCACGAACTTTTGCGCAACCGCCCGTTCCCGGAAGTCATCCGCAAGCTGAACGAGCTTCTGCCCAAAATTTTCAAGGGCGCATCCCGTGTTCTCTATATGTATAGC
>JBNMGX010000014.1:0-18524 GCA_050872465.1 Hallerella sp. | reverse complement strand
GATTCAGACGCTACGAGGCGATGGCGCTTTTTGGGAAATGATGAACTTGCTGTCTGCGGAAAGGCTTCTCGGAAAACGCGGGCTTTCGGGCGGCGAACGGGCGAAGGTGGCGCTCCTGTGGGCGCTTTCATCTTCGGCGAAAATGATTCTGCTCGACGAGCCTTTTGCCTTTATCGCCGAACGGGAACGGGAACCGATTCTGCGGGGCTTTTTGGAATGTGCAAGATTTTACGGAAAGTGGACGCTCCTCGCCTCGCACGAACCGGTTGGTGACGATTTGAAAAATCGGTTTGAAATCCTGGATTTTTCAAAAATGGAAAGTTTGCGATGAAATGGCTCTATCGGTTTCGCGGAGAGATTTTGGGCTTGTTCGCTTTGCTTCTTTGGGCTTTTCCGTATTCTTCGGAAGGGCGTTCCCTGTCGGCGATTTGCCTTGCGCTGCTCGGCGTTGTTTTGCGGGTTGAGGCGCGCCGCGTTATCGGGGAACATTCGCGGGGAAGGGAAAAGTCCGCACCGGAGCTTGTGACTTCTGGAATCTATTCCAAGTTGCGGCATCCGCTGTATCTGTCGAACCTGTGCTTTTGCTTTGCATTCATCCTGTTCCATCTTGGCGTGTGCGCTGCTTCGGGCTGCTTGTCCCTTCTTGTTACTTTATATGTGATCACTCTCGCAAAATCCGAAGATGCTTTTTTGGCGGAAAAGTTCGGGCGGAAATTTCTTGACTGGAAATGCGAAACGCCGATGTTCTTGCCGAACGGAAAAAGCGGGATGTCGGAATCTTTTACGTCGAATGAAAAAAAGAAGATTCGCTATGTGATTTGGAGCGATCGCTGGACATGGTTTTGGCTTTTGTTTTATACATTTCTACTGGTGTTGCGGCGGCATCTGGATTTGCCGTTTGCGATGAATCTTTAAGGTCCTTATGGTCGGCTTGGAAATCGTTCGAAACATTGTCGGTGCCGTGGCCCGCATGGCGAGCAAGGTCGCTCCGCTGGATGAAAAATTTCGGATTGCGAATCGCTTGGACGGACCGTTTGCGAAAGGTCCTTGCCTGTGGATGCATGGAGCGAGCCTCGGGGAATGCAAGATGCTCCTCGGTCTTGCCAAAATCTTGAACGAAGAAATTTCGGACTTGCCGCCGATTCTAATCACGACGCAAAAGGTCGAGGTTGAAGCTTTTTTGAAGCCGCTTGCTGCCCAATATGGATTTTCTGTTTCCATCGCCCCGCTTGATACGCCTTGCGGGATGAAATGTTTTTTGGAAACTGCAAATCCGCTGATGCTCGTCCTTGCGGAAAACGAGCTTTGGCCCGGATTTCTGGCGGCGATGCGGCGACGCTTTCGGTTTCCCTCGGTAGCGCTTGTCTCCGGGCGTTTTTACCGCTGTCTTTCTGCGGAATCGTTCGGCTGTATCGGGTTTATCTCGATGCAGACGGCGGCGGATCTTGCGCGGTTCATGGCGGCGAGTGACTATCTGGTCTCGGCGAAGGCAATTGTCGGCGGGGACTGGAAGCTCTTGCCGTGGGCGAAGTCTGCCGGAAAAAATCCGGAAAGAGAAGATGCTTTGGTCGGGACTGCGTTTCTCTCGTTTCATCGAGAAGAGGCCAAGGCTCTCATGGAAATGGTCGAACAGGCGATGTCTGCCGGGGAAGCTGTGGCGGTCGCTCCGCGGTTCGAATCGGAAATCTCGATTTTTCGGGATGCGTTCTTGAAGCGGAATATTCCCGTCGTGGAGTGGCCCGCTGTAAGGCGTGGCGCGGTTTCGCTGGTGACAGCTTACGGCAAGTTCGCCGAGGTTTTGCGAATGTCCCGGTCGGCGGTTGTCGGCGGTTCGTTTGCGAGTTCGCTCGGCGTGCACGATTTTTGGGAACCGCTGCGGATGAATGTCCCGACTTGTATCGGCCCGTATTTTCGGGGACAGCGGGAAGCGGTCCGCTCGCTCTTTCACGAAAAGGCGCTCGCCCAGATCCAGAAACCTTCCGAATTTCGGAATCGGGAATTTCCCTCGGCGGAAAATGTCGAACGTTTCCTTGCGCGGGAACGGGAAAGAATCTTGGCTTCCTATGAAGCGTTCAGGCGGTTTGTCGAAACGGTCCTCGGGCGGAACAAGGTTCTCGGCAGCGCTCTTTCAAAATCAAAACAGATGGAATCTTTAAAATGAAAAAACTTTATCTGGCTAGTCCGCGAGGCTTTTGTGCCGGAGTAGATCGCGCTCTGCATGTCGTGACAAAGGCTCTTGAAAAATTTGGCGCACCGATTTATGTTCGCCACGAAATCGTCCACAACGCTTTTGTTGTCAGTCGCTTTCGTAAGCAAGGTGCCGTCTTTGTCGAAGACCTGAAGGACGTTCCCGAAGGCGCGACAGTCGTCTTTTCCGCTCACGGTGTTCCCGAACATGTTTACGAAGAAGCGAAACAGCGAAACCTGCATGTTCTCGATGCGACATGCCCCCTGGTGCAGCGCGTACACATGAGTGCGAAACGGCATCATGCGGCTGGACGCCATGTGATTCTGATTGGGCATGCCGGACATACCGAGGTGGAAGGTCACTTGGGACAGCTTCCCGAAGGGGCGATTACGCTGATACGAAACGCGGACGATGTGAAAAAGCTTTCCTTTCCCGCGGGAACAAAGCTCGCCTACATCACCCAGACGACGCTTTCCGTGTCGGAGACGAAGGGCGTAATCGATGCGCTTCACGAAGCCTTTCCCGATATCGAAGGCCCGGTCCGCGGAGATCTTTGCTATGCGACGGGGAATCGGCAGGCGACGGTCGCTTCGCTCTGTGACAAGGTCGATTTCTTGCTCGTTGTCGGGTCGCAAAATTCCTCCAATTCCAGCCGACTTGCGGAACTTGGAACGGAACACGGAATCCCGTCGCGCCTGATCGACAGTGTAAAGGACATCGATGAGTCGTGGTTTGACGGGATTGAAACCGTCGGACTTTCGAGCGGGGCCAGCGCCCCGGAGGATCTCGTGCAGGATGTCGTCGCCTGGATGCGTGAAGAATATCCGGGGATCGAGGTCGAAAATTGGGTTACGATGCAGGAAAAGGTGAAGTTTCCGCTGCCCGCGGAGCTTGCGTCTTGACGAAAGCCGCCAAATTAACTAATGTTGTGCCCATAAAAAACACGGAGTTTATACGATGAGCCGTATTTGTCAAGTTTCTGGAAAAGGTGCCCTCGTCGGCAACATGGTTTCGCACTCCAACCGTAAAAAGTTGGTCAAGCAATATCCCAATCTTCAAACGAAGCGTTTCTACGTTCCGGAAGAGGATCGTTGGGTGACTCTCCGCGTGAGCGCCGCCGGTCTCCGCACGATCCAGAAGCGCGGCATCTTTGCCGTCATTCAGGAACTCGGCATTTAAGAACTTTTTTGTTCGCAGAAACCGCCTTGTCTTCAGGGCGGGTTTTTGTGTTTTTGGCGTTGGTGTCCGGAGTGCGCGAATCGAAAACTCAACCAGTCACCAAAATCCATTGTCTGGGAATTTTTTGCCAAGACCCGACTTGCTTGATAATGAAAATCGAGAATTTCAATGCGAATGAAGCGATTCCCTTGGCGTATTCGACGTGAACGGGAACTTGGCGGGTATAAATTCGTGAAGGGAAATTCGGCCTTTTGCAACGGTGTGGTTTGCCTTTTCGGGAATAGTGTAAACTTTTGTTTGTTGACATTTTGTCCGTAGAATATGACTCCCTGCTGAAGTTCACCGGCAGCGAAAAGGATAGATTTGGTGGATGATGTAAAAGAGGAGTGTTATGAATTTTCTTAATATAAAGACGGCTTCCGTATGCTTTGCATGTGTTTTTTCATTGCTTGTTCCACGGGCGGAAGGGGTTCCCAATCCGAATTTTCATATTTATATCGCTTATGGTCAGTCCAATATGGCTGGTGCCGGGCCTATCCAAACGGGGGATCAAGACACTGTCGGCAATTTTGTGATGATGTCCGGCATCGACTGTTCCTCCCGTAAGGGCGGCACTTCGATTCGGCTTGCCAAAGGGCAATGGGCATTGGCTGTTCCCCCCATGTTTCATTGTCGGGAAGGCCTTTCCGTCGCCGACTACTTTGGCAAAACCATGGCGCGGGAAATGCCCGGCGTGACTATCGGGATTATTCCCGTGGCTGTAGGGGGTGCGAGCATCAAGCTTTTTGACAAGGACCAATGGCGGAACTATGTGAACTCCTCCGAAAGTTGGCTTGTCAATTGGGCAAAAGATTATGATTCCCAAGGGAATGACTATGCGGCAATTATCGGTCTTGCCAAAAAGGCGCAGGAAATGGGGGTCATCAAGGGGTTCATTTTTCATCAGGGTGAAACGGATGGCGGTATGGGAAATTGGGAAGCCATAGTCAAGAAAACTTACGATGATATGCGAAAGGATTTGGGTATTTCCGAGGAGTTGCCTTTTGTGGCGGGAGAAATGGTTTACGACGGCGCTTGCCACGGTATGAGTTCCCGGGTGAACGGGCTTTCCGGCTATTTTTCGAAATTTGGCGTTGCCAAATCTCAGGGAACCGGGATGCAGAGCGACCGTCTGCACTTTGACCATGACGGTTATGTTGAAATGGGCAAGCGCTATGCTGCGGAAATGTTGAAGCTGATTGATAAAACGGTGGACCCGAGCGCCCCCGCCGTAGAAGTCCCCCTGTATGGTGGCGGCTCTGCGGGCAGTGACAAACCCGAAGAATATGGTCCCTATGGCGATGTCTTTAAAATTCCCGGCAAAATTCAAGCGGAAGATTACAACAAGGGCGGTTCCGGCGTGGCTTACGTTGACATGGATGCTGCGAACCGAGGGGGGGAATATCGGGGCGATGGTGTCGACATTTATAAGGCGGGTATGGGTATGGCTGTGGGTTACACGCAGCAAGGCGAATGGATGAAGTATTCGGTCC
Source organism: Hallerella sp. (assembly GCA_050872465.1). Lineage (GTDB taxonomy): Bacteria > Fibrobacterota > Fibrobacteria > Fibrobacterales > Fibrobacteraceae > Hallerella. The sequence continues at coordinate 13,625 of JBNMGX010000014.1, read as the reverse complement.
ATGTGGAAGAAGACGGGGAATACGAAATGATTGGACGCCTTGCCTGCACCAACGGGACGGGAGCGATTTCTGTTTCTTTGGATGATTTCAAAATCGGCGAAACAATGGTTTCCAAAAAAGGATCCGACTATGATACCTACGAAGATATTGGCGGTGGAAAGGTGTCCTTGAAGGCCGGTGATTACGATTTGAAAATAACCGTGGAATCGGATTGGCTGAATATTGATTATGTGGAATTCAAAAAGTTCGATTCTGCTTCTGAAAGCTCATTCTCTTCCGCCGAACCTTCGTCCGTTTCCAGCAGCTCCAAAGAATCCTTGAAAATTGCCAATCATATCCATATTAAAACTTTGGATATGAACGAAGCTTGGTATTTCGACTTGAACGGAAACCGCATCACCAAGGCTGTGGCGCAGAAACAAGGAGTCTATGTGGTTCGTCTTCCGGGCCGGAAATCCTTTGTAATCCGGAATGAAAAGTAAATGTTTTTCAAAAATGGCCATGGGCGTTCTGCTTATCGGTTCCTTTATGGAAAGGAACCTTCCGTGGTGTCCCCTGTTAAATATAGGAGTTCCGTATGGAATGCGAAAATAGGATTAAAGTAAAAATTGCCGCGATACTTTTGGGAGGCTTTGTGGGTTTCACCGCTGCGGCTACGGTCAACAATCCGCTTATTTGGGCCGATGTCCCCGATGTGTCCATGCTTCGCGTGGAAAACACCTACTATATGGTAAGTACCACGATGCACATGGCGCCCGGCGTGCCCGTGATGGCTTCCGAGGATTTGGCCCGATGGCGTACGGTTGGATATGCCTACCGGACTTTGGCGAATAGCGACCAGTTGAATCTGGAGAATGGCAAACATGCTTATGGCAAAGGCTCCTGGGCTTCAAGTATCCGTTTCCGGGATGGCTATTTTTATGTGCTGACCCCTTCGTATACCACTGGGAAAACCCATCTTTACAAGACGAAAGATTTGAAAAGCGAAAAATGGGATGAAGTCCTGTTGCCTTTTTATCACGACCCATCGCTTTTTTTTGACGACGACGGTTCCGCATGGATTTTTTATGGAAATTCCCCCATCAAATATGTCCAGCTGAATGACGATGCCGGTGGCATCAAGATCGGCGGTAAAAGCGGTGAAGTCGGCGGCACCGAAATCGAGCCTGTTGCGGGCTCCAGTTATATTGTAAAGCAGGAAGGCGCCCATATGGAAAAGGTGAATGGCGAGTATTACCTGTATACGATTTCCTGGCCCTCGGGCAAGTGCCGTACTTCCGTTGTCTATCGATCGAAAAATTTGCTTTCGGGTTTTACGGGCAGGATTTTTTTGCAGGACAATGGTGTGGCCCAGGGAAGCATTTTCGATACTCCCGATGGACGGTGGTATGCCATGCTTTTCCGGGATTCCGGTCCTGTGGGCCGCATTCCTTACCTTGTTCCGACCAAGTGGGTGAATGGCTGGCCCGTCCCCGATGGGGGCAAAGCTCCCGCCGCATTGGATTTGCCAAACGAAGTGGAGCCGGGCTTTGGCTTGGTCGCCTCCGATGATTTTGAATCGGGCGAACTTCCTTTGGAATGGCAGTGGAACCATAATCCCGATGACGGCAATTGGCGGTTGCGGGATGGAAAGTTGAGAATTACTACGGGTCGTGTGGACGACAGGCTTTATTTTGCCAAAAATACATTGACCCAGCGCACATTCGGCCCTAAATGTTCTGGCCGCACCTTGGTGGACGGCACCGGTATGAAAGACGGCGATATTGCCGGTATTGTCGCCTTGCAGGATTCCATGGGCTATGTGGGCCTTGCCAAAAACGGCGATTCCTATGAAGTGGTTTACTACAAGGAACGCTCGGATGGAAAACACTTGATTAAATCCGAAAGGATTAACGGAAGCAAGGTCTTTCTCCGTGTGGATTTTGATTTGCCTATGGATAGGGGTTCCGCCAAGTTTTATTATAGTACCGATGAAAAATCCTGGACGGCGTTTACGGACAACCTGAATCTTTATTATACCCTGGGAATGTTTGTCGGTTACCGCATTGGACTTTTCAATATGGCCACAAAGACTGCCGGAGGTTATGCGGAATTTGATTGGTACAAGATAGGAGCGGATGTTGATGACGAAATCCATTTGGACTATGCGGAGCCTGTTCCCCAAACTGCTCATAACGCTACGGCTTCCCCTTGGATTATTCCGGGGCTAATTGAAGCGGAGAACTTCGATGACCCGGGCAAAGGCGAAGGGGGAGCGTCCTATAGCGATGTTGATGCCGAAAATCACGGAAATAGCGATTATCGCAAGGATACTCCGGTTGATCTTTATGCAAAATCCGGAAACCGTATTGTGGTGGGATATATTCAGAAAGGCGAATGGTTGGAATACACCGTTAACGTTGCCAAGGCGGGGGATTACACCCTGTTTGCCGCCGTAGCTTCCGATGGCGGCTCTAGCTTCAAGGTTTCCTTGGATGGAGACGATTTGACGGATGATGTCGCTGTCCCCGCCGCCAATAAGTCCGCCGGCGATGACGAACAAAATTTTGATGATTACGGCAAAGTGAAGGCCAACGTGACTTTGCCCGCCGGGATACATGTCTTGCGTTTTACCGCAACTGCGGATTGGTTCGACATGGATTACTTCAACTTTGTCGAGGGAAAGGATGGAAAGGACTCGGCTCCCATCGGCGACTTGGAAGGCGTAGGTGGCAGGGCCGATGTTCGGTTTGGGGCCGCCGTCCCTGGGCGATATAATGTATTTGCGGCAACGGGCAAGTTCTTGGCGACCATTGACGTGGTGAAAAACGGCCTTCTCGAAACGCTGAAAAATGCCGGATTTGCCAAGGGGGTTTATATGGTCCGAGAGGTAAACGGAGGGAAAATCATAAAAATTCAAATTAAATAATTCTTCGTCGTTCTGTCGGATAAGGTGGCTCGGGCGATGAAATTTCGCTTTATTTAAAAGATTTTGGGTGAAGGCCCACGGCCCCCTTCACACCGGCGCGCTTCCCTGTTCGAGAAACTGGAGCAGGTCGTGCTGCTTAGAAAGCGGGACCAGGATGTACAGGATGTCGTCGGGTTCGAGCTTGACCGCGCCTCGGGGCGGGAGCAGCCGAGCGTTTCGGGTGATGGACGTGATAACGATATCGGATCCGAGTTTCAGCTCCTGGATGGTCTTATGCGCGCAGAACGAGTTGTCGAAAACCTGAAACTCCACAAGGTCCATATCGGAACGCTTGACGGAATGTAGTTCCATCGAAAAAGGCGATTCGGGCGGCTTGGGAATGGAAAGCTTCAGTTTGCGGGCGAGGACACCGAGCGAGCTTCCCTGCAGAAGGCAGCTGACGATAACCGCGAAGAAGATAATGTTGAAAACCGATTCGCTGGGGTCAAGTCCGTAGGCGGCGGGATACGTGGCAAGCACAATCGGGACTGCCCCCTTGATACCGCCCCAGCAGAGAAACCCGCGTTCCTTGGCGGAGTATTTGAAGGGTAGTGTCGAAAGCCAAACGGCGATGGGCCGCGCAACGAAAATCATCAGCGCAGCGATCAGAAGCCCCTCTTTCCAGACGTGGACAAAGCTCCGCGGAAAGGCGAGAAGCCCGAGCATCAGGAAGAGCGCCATGTTGCAGAAAGTGGAAATCCCTTCGAGGAAGTTGCTTACGCCTCGCTTGGCGACAAAGTCGGAATTGCCGAGCCAATATCCCATAAAGAAGACGGCGATGATTCCGTTTGCGCGGATGACGTCTGCCGTGCCGTAGCCGAGAAGTATCGTGCCGATGATGAGAACGTAATAGTAGCCGCGGTTTTCGGACTTGAGATGGTCAAAAAGGAACTTGGCTACGCGGCTGATTAAAAATCCGACGATGATCCCGCCCGAAAACTGCCAGGCGAGTTCCGCGAGAAATCCCACGGGGGTGGAATTGTTTCCGGCGAGGCTTCCGACAAAGGCTAGCGTCAAAAGAATCGCCATCGGGTCGTTTGCCGCGCTTTCGACGTTGAGCGTTGCGGCCAGTTTTTTCCGGATGGGATTTTGCCGGGTAATCATGAAGACCGCGGCAGCGTCCGTCGAAGAGATGATGGAGCCTATCATCATGGACTGTAGCCAATCGTAGTGCATGATGAAGTGAATGGAAACCCCGAGTACCGCAGCGGTTGCTGCGACGCCAAAAGTCGCAAGAAGAATGCCCGGCTTTGCTACGAGCTGCAAGTCCGAGCGCGTCGTACGAAATCCCCCATCGAACAGGATAAAGATGAGCAGGATATCCGCAATTTGTTTCGTGATTTTCGCATCGTTAAACTGGACGAGATTTAGCCCGTCGTTTCCGACAAGGATTCCGACGGCGAGGAATACGACCAAAACCGGAACTCCGATTTTGTCTGAAATCTTTGTCGCAAAAATCGAGGCGACGATCAGCAGCGCAAAAAGAAAGAGCATCACTCCAAAAATACAAAAACGGATCGATTGAAATCGGTCCGTCTTTGAAATCTTTTTGAAAAATTTTTAGAGCTTGCCGTAGGCTTCGTCGGAAACTTCTTCGAGCCATTCGTTGCCCTTGCCGGGGGCTGTCGGGTCGGGAACTTCGACGGAGAGATGCGCAAACCAGGAGTCTTTCGATGCACCGTGCCAATGCTTGATGTCTTTGGGAATGTACACGGCGTCGCCTGCCCGGAGCTTTCTTGCAGGCTCGCCTTCGAACTGAAGCCATCCTTCGCCCGCGGTAACGATGAGAAGCTGCCCGCCGTCGTGGTGAATATGCCAGTTGTTGCGGCATCCCGGTTCAAACGTGACATTCGCAACGGAAACACCTTTTTGGTTCAAGCGCTTTAGGTAAGATTGTCCCTTGAAGTATTTTCCGAACGGATTCTTTTCGCCGCGCGGGAAGATTTGCTCGGAGATGGCGAGGCTTTCAAGGCCTTTGCCCGGCGCTTTTTGCGTTGCCTCGGCGACTTCTTTCAGGTAGGCTTGGGCGTTCAGCATCCGGGGATATCCGCAGAACGGAAGGCAGACGTAGATGATCTGCTCGAGATATTCCCGGGAGCGGCCTTGGGCGAGGTTCGCCCCGATATGCGCCTTGAGCTGCGGTTCCGTTCCGAGGTTTACGAGGATCGCCATCGTGAGAAGTTCCCGAGTGTTCAGGTCGAGGCCTTTGCGCGTATAGTAATCGCCGAAGCAGTTCGTGGCGAGAAAGTAGTTGGCTAGCGGAACATTATCCTTGCCGGATTTTTTTATCTGTTCGAATCTTTCCCCGAAAAGGGAAATCTGCGCATCGACGCCTTTTTCGAAGCGGTCCTCGGCGGAACCGTCGGTCGTTTGGCGGTTTGCCTGGACGGAAATCCCTTTGCTCTTGAAAACGGCGTTTGCCACTTCGGCGGCGTCTGCGGCGCGGGAAAGCCCGCTGTAAGGCGCACACTGGTAAATCGCCTCGAGAATTTCTTCTGCGGAAAGAACCTTGCTGTCGAGCGTTTTGGAAATCTGCTCGGCAAGGAGCGTTCCCGACTGCTGGACGGTAAGCGATACGATTGAAACCAGGGCTCGTTCTTTTGGGCTTACGAGCGGAGTCTTTTGGGGAACTTCCCGTTCGGTCATGTTGTCGAGAATTTCGTGGATTTCCGCATCCTTTGAAAAGGCTTGCGTGTTCTGTTCCGGAGTGTTGCATCCGGAGAGTGCTGCTGTCAATCCGAAGAGGCTCACGATTAACCATCCTTTTTTCATCGTTTTCCTCGCACGTAGAAGTGTGTTTAAAAATATACGACTTAGAGTTTGCTCTAGGGCAAGAGCGTCGGGAAAATTTTTTTGAGGGGATTAGTTGATAGTGGACAGGAGTCAGGAATCAGGAATTCGGAATGCGGAATTGACTGTTCAGCGAACTGCAAGTTGTCAGGAATCAGTTGTTTGAAGGGAAGCGGGCGTCAGAGGTTAGTGAATAGTGGATAGTTGGTAGCAGTCAGAAAGCAGGAAACAGGAATCAGTGGAGTTAGTTAGGAATTAGGAATGCGGAATTAGGAATTAGGAATTGACGTTTTAGCGAACTGTAAGTTGTCAGAAAACAGAAATCAAGAATCAGTAGTTAAACGGGACAATAAACGGGACAAGGCCCGTCTATGCGTTAAACTGTCATTATCGGACTTGATCCGATAATCTCTGAAAACAGATTCCCGTGTCGGAGCACGGGAATGACATCGTAGTGAGCCGGTGAATGACGTTATCCCGTTCGGATGTCGAAACCTTTTGGTTGGAGACAAAAAGTTCGTTTAGAATTCCCTCGTCCCGTGTTCCGCTAAACTCGTCCCGAGAACTTAGATGTCAGCAGTTCTAAGCTCTGACCTTGTCCCTCGTCCCGCTTAACTTGTCCCAAAAACTTAAACTTCTGCAGACTAATCCCTGTTCCCTAATCCCTCGTCCCTAAAACCTAGACGTCCTATGTTCGAAGCACTAAAATCTATCCACTAAGCTCTGACAAGTCACTTCATCTTGGTCAGGTAGGCAGGGACGGAGCCGTTCTTTTGAATCGCCGGAAGGATTCGGGAAATGTCCCAGTCCTCCTTGCGGATTCTGCGGCGGAGAAGCGCGACGAAAACTTCCATCAGCATTTCGCAGTCATAGACGGCGCGGTGCATTTCTTCGTTGTTGATGGAAAGCTGGATCTGTCCCTTGATGCGCTGGAACATGTGCGCGAGGTCTCCGAGCTTGTGGCTTTTGAGTTCCGGCAAAATGGATTTCGCAATGCGCAGACTATCGACAATCGGGTTCCCCGGGAGAAGCTGGGGATGTTTTGTGTAGGCGACGTGCAAAAATCCGGAGTCAAAGTCGGCGTTGTGGGCGAGTAGTATCGCAGACTGACCGCAAAAAACGGTGAATTTCCGCAAGACATCGTTTATCGGCGGAGCGTTTTCGACCATCGCGTTCGTGATGTGGTTGATGCGGGTTGCTTCGTCTGGAATCATCATCGGGGGCTTGACGAGCGTCTGGAACGTGGCGATTGACTTGGGGCGAACGATGCCGTTATCGTCATAGACGGTAAACTTGACGGCTCCGATTTCGACGATCTCATCCTTGTTTTTATCTAGTCCGGTGGTTTCGAGGTCAAAGGCGACAAAGGTTGAATAAAGCACGGGGTTCTCCAGAATGAAACGTCAAAAACCAAAAATAGCTTAATGATTTTGTCAAAAATGACATTTAGCGGATTTGCACGATGACTTTGGAAAAGGGAAGCGGAATCCTTGCCTTGTCCCAGCTTTTCAGGGAAATGTGCCTCCCGTAAAGGATTTCGATAAAAAAACAGGGCTTCCCGGAGCGATCCGCGAGCCATCGGGTTCCGGGTTTTTCGATTCCCGCGGGACCTTTTGGACCGTCGAGCGCCATGGCGCAGAGGTTTCCTTCCCGGAGCTTTCGGAGGATTTCCCGGATGTGGAACGCCTGTTCGGAACTTGATCCGCGGACGGTCCTGTACCCTAGGTCCGATGCGATTTTCGCAAGGATTTCCCCGTCACTGCTCGGGGAGATGAAAGCGACGATTCCTTTTTTTTGAAAGACCGCGGTCGCTGCGAAAAGATCCCTGTGCCAGAGCGCCAAAAGGCCCGGTTCGCGGAGCTTTTCGTCTTTTTCCCATGAAATCCGCAGACTTTTCATCCAAAATTCCAGGATTTTGCAAAAAAAACGCTTTTTTATGGAAAGTTTGCCGACCATCACCTTGGAAAATAAAAAAATAATTCCTATTATTGGACTATCTGGCGACGTACCCAAGTTGGTAAGGGACGGCTCTGCAAAAGCCCCATTCCTCAGTTCGAGTCTGAGCGTTGCCTCGAAAAAGGCGGATGACTTTCATCCGTCTTTTCGTTTTAAATGTCCGTAAAAAAATCAAAAAAAGAAAGTCCCGCACCGTGGCGGAACTTTTTCGTTTGGGAAAGGTTTCGGTTAATATCTCTTGCCCTTGCGCGCGTCGATCGTCACCTGGACCGTCTTTTCTCCTTCGACCTTGACAAGCTTTTCGGCGGCGCGACCGTTGTTGCATTCGGCACGGACCATGTGGTCTCCGGCGTCTAGGTTGTGGACCGTCAGCGGGGCTCCGTCCGTTTTGTCCGCGTTATCGCCATCGACATAGATGATGCATTTGCCCGGAAGCGTTGTCACTTCGATGTTTCCCTTGGGGATGACCGTTCCGAAGTTGAACGAGTTGCGCTTGTCGTTTCCCGGCCAGATGTTCACGCGCTGGTTCACCAGTTCATAGCCCTGATCGACGACGATTAGCGTCTGGCGTCCGGATTTGACCGAGCGGTTTTCGATCGGGCTCTTGCCCAGAAGTTCGCCGCCGAGATAGACTTCGCTGTTGGGCGGTTCGGTGAGAATCGTCACGTTTGCCGGCTGGTCGCGAGGAGGCGGCTCTTCGGCCATGGCGGCTACTGCGGAGAATGAAATCGTGATGGCGCTGAGGGTCAAAAATTTCGAGAAAAATTTCATCGGAAACTCCTTTTCAATCGGGTATTAAGATATAAAGAAAACGTCGCCCGGTGGAAGCTCCAAAAGAAAAATATTCCCATAAATTGTAATTTTTGGAAGAAATGAAAGATCTTTATCAAAAATTGCGAACATTTACGGGCAAAAACTACGGCCTGTATAAAAGCCTGTGCGGTAGAACCTGGAATTTTGGGGATTTTGACCTGGAATTTGTACACGTCCAGGGCGATCCGTTTGCGCCTGCTTCGCGGCTCAAGTTCAAGGCGCCGCTGGAACGGCTCGGGATTCCGGCGGAATGGGGAAACTTTCCCGTAAAGCGCCTGGCTCTCGCGGACTTTCTCTTGCGGAAGCTCTGCGCGGAAATCGAAGCCCGCTCCGAAGAGGAATCCTTTCCGGTGAAAATAAATGTCCCGGGCGAGGAAATTCTTGTGCGGAATGCGCTTTGGGTTGGCGGTCCTTCCGAAAACGGCGGCTTGGCGGTCGTCGAAGCGATTCTTTCGGTGGAGCTCCCCGGGGAAAAGCGGCGGATCGATGTGGAATCCGCGAGCGAGCTTTTAACTTCGACGATTCCCGACCTGCTGATGGCCCTTTACCTGAACAGGGACGAGGAACGCTTCGAAGCGAAACGCCACATCGAGTCTTTGGAAGTCCGCGAAGAGCTCTTGAAAATCTTGAAGGAAAAGGGTTGGGTCGCCTTTGTCCCGAACGGTTCGATTCTTCCGCGGGAGTCCGGTTCGAGCGACCTTCCCAAGAAAGGCGCGCTTCCGTTTGAATCTCCGGCGGAACTTCTGCAGACCGTCGAAGTTTTCGGCAAAAAAATTTCGGGTATGGCGATTCCCCGCGGGATTACGGTGATTGCGGGCGGAGCCTATCACGGAAAATCGACGCTTCTCTCGGCGCTTGAAAAATCCGTCGTGCCCCATGTGGCTGGCGATGGCCGGGAATGGATTGTCGCGGATCCGTCGGCGGTGCGGATTGCCGCGGAACCGGGCCGCGTCGTAAAGGGAACGCGTATCGAGCCTTTTGTGCGAGAACTACCTTTTGGCGTTTCGACGAGATCTTTTCGGACGCGATCGGCTTCGGGGTCGACCAGCGAAGCGGCAAATCTTGTCGAGGCTCTCGAGTTTGGAGCGAGAACGCTTTTCATCGACGAAGACGCTTCGGCGGTAAACTTCCTGATTCGGGATTCCCGGATGCGGGAACTGGTCGGGGAAAAGGACGAGCCTTTGATTCCGCTGTCGGACAGGGCTTCGGAACTGAAAGCGCTCGGCGTGAACATGGTGATTGTCGTCGGCGCTTGCGGGGATTATCTGCATGTCGCGGACACGGTCCTCGTGATGAAAAATTATTTGCCGGTGGATGCCTCGGAAAAGGCTCGCCGGGTGACCGCTGAAAATCCCGCCCAGCCTGCGCTCGAAAATCTCCCGAAATTCGGAGACCTTAAATGCCGGAGACTTTTGGAACTGGCGGAAGACTTGATGCCCGGGCTGAAGCCGCGCGGACCGGTGGAACGCCAGGTGAAGGTGCGCCTCCGCGGGTCGGAACTTTCGATTGGCTACATCCATGCGGATCTGCGGGCGCTGTTTCCGTTTGCGCGGACGGCAACGCTCAGCGGGCTTGGGCTTTTCCTTTTGAATCTTTTGCAAAATGCCGAAGACATTTCCGCAGACGAGGCGATTCACAGGCTCTACGCCCAGATTCAGAATGTCGGATTCCGCCGCTTACCGCAAGGCTTTTCCAAGGATTCCGAGCTTCCCCGCGAAGCGGAAATCGCGATGGCGCTCTTGCGGTTTGAAAACCCGCCGAAACCCGAAAAGTGAGACTTGGAAATGAAAAAAATCGGGCTGTTTCTCTTGTTCTGTGTGGCGCTTTCCTTTGCCGCGCTTTCCGAAAATGTCCGCATGAACTTTATTTCCAGCTGCGAAGATGGAGGTTCTTCCCCGGAATTTTGCGAGTGCGTCTTTGGAAAAGTCGAAAGGAAATATTCCCAGAAGCAGATCGACGCGATTGAACTGAAGCTGCGCCGCGGCCACTCGGACTTGGGCTACGCGGAATTTGTGAAGAACGCTTCGAAGGAATGCGATGCGCTGGTGAAGTCGGGAAAGTCGCTCGGTGCGCTGGCGGTTAGCGAAGACGCTTCCGAAAATTCTTCTTCGCTCTCTGCGGAGGAACTCGCCGCTTTGGAAGCTCTCGGGCTTGATTCCGCCTTTGCATCGGGAATGGTGAGCGCACTTCTCGAATCCCCCGAATACAGGGATGTCTTTCTCGCGGAATGTTCCGTGGAATTTCGGAGCTATTTTGGAAATTCCCAGGCGCAGAAGAGCTGCCGCTGCGCTTACGATAAGCTCGTTTCGGATGGGAATGTCGGAAAGCTTTTGGGCCTGATGGACGACGGAACGCTGGACGATTCGCTCGCTCTCGAAATGTTTTTACCGTGTATGCCGAAAACCTTTACGGTGGAAATGGAAAAATTCCTGATGGATTCGTGCGAAACGGTTGCGTCAAAGCCAGTCTGCCGTTGCATTGTGCGGGAACTCAAGTCGCACTTCACATTCGAACAGCTCTTGCGTCGGACGGTTCAAAATCCTTCGTTTATCCAGGGCTATGCGACCGGAGCCGCTATCCGCTGCAAGGACGAATAATTTGAATTGTCCGAAATTTTATACGAGGGGGACCGCTTCGATTTCTCCGATGGAACGGTAGATGTCGGCGTGCGCCTTTTGAAAGTATAGGACAGCGAAATGCGGGTCGCTTGCGGAATAGATCGCTTGTGCATGGGGATTCTGTTCGAGAACGGCGTCCTTGGCGGCTTGGTTGAAATCCCGGACGACTTCTCCGGTGACGCGAATCCAGTCCTCGCCGAACATCGCCGCGATTTCGATCTTCGGATTTTTCTTCATTTCTCGAAAGCAATCCTTATCGTCTTTGGTGCAAATGTACAGACGGTCCTTGAAATTTGCGATGACGCCGAACGGGCGAAGCTTCGGTTGGGAATCTTTGACGGTCGCCACGTAAAAGACGCCGGCTTTTTTTAGAAATTCAAACGCAGACTTCATAAAAAATCTCCGAAGGAAAAATACTTATTTTTGATAGAGAAATCCCTATGCCCATTTCCCTGGAACCAATCGGAACTTTTTTTTCCAAGGCGTCTTACAAGTACGAGGTGCCCCGGCAGGGAATTTTTGACGGCGGGCGTTCGGGAAAAATCGAACTTTTTCCGCAGCGTGGATTTGAAAATGCGCTACGCGACATTTCCGGTTTCGAAAGGCTCTGGATAATTTTTTTATTTCATCAGAACAAAGGCTGGCGGGCGACAACGAGGCCTCCTGTTCCGCCGAGAGGGCATGAACGCGTCGGGATTTTTGCGTCCCGCGGACCGTATCGTCCCAATCCGATCGGGCTTTCCTGCGTGAAGCTCGTTTCCGTGGAAAGGCTTTCTCTCCAAGTCGAAGATTCGGACTTGCTGAACGGGACGCCGATTCTGGATATCAAGCCTTATATCCCGAGCGCGGATGCTTTTCCGAACGCACGGGCTGGCTGGGTGGAAGAACAAAGTTTGGAAGGGTGGGAAGTTTTGGCGACAGAAGAATTTCTCGGTCAGAGCGCCTGGCTGGATTCCGTGAGCGGGCTTGATTTGCTGAGTTTTTCCCGGTGCCAGCTTTCGGTAAATCCGCTGGATACGACGCGTCGTCGAGTCCGGGTGAACGCTTCGGAGCGAACAGCGGAACTCGCGTTTCGGACATTCCGCATCGATTTTTCCTTTGACGAAACCGCCCGGAAAATTTTATTAAAAAGAATCCGCAGCGGCTATTCCTCGCGGGAACTGGAAACTCCTGCGGACCGCTATGGGGACAAGCCTCTTCACCGGGAATTTCTTTTGCATTTTGCGCAAAGCCCGAAAGCGTAAAGCTGTAGCCGCTCGATGGAAAAGCCTTCGGGGGCGCTTTTCTTGAAATCTTCCGGCGTCAGGAAAATGTCGAAAATCTTTCCGCATTTTTCGCACTTGAAATGCGCATGGGGGGTGGTGTCCGCATCGTAATGGATGCTGCCGTCCCCGACGTCGAGCGTGATGACAAGCCCGCTTTCGCAGAGCGTTTCGAGCGTATTGTAAACGGTCGTGCGCGAGAGCGTGGGAATTTGCGGCAAAAGATCGTCGTAGATGGTGCTTACGGTCGGGTGATTCTTTTTCTCGAGCAGATAGTCGAGAATGCGGATGCGTTGCAGGGAAGGACGGACATTTTTTTGTTTGAGAAGTTCGGAAGAGGACATAAAAGAAAAAGGAAAGGGGCTTTCGCCCCGGTTTTTTACTTGGAGAAGTATCTGCGGAGAAGTCCGGCGAAGGCACTGCCGTGTCGGGCTTCATCCTTGCACATCTCGTGAACCGTATCGTGAATGGCGTCGTAGTTGAGTTCCTTGGCGCGTTTGGCGAGCTTGAGCTTGCCTTCGGTTGCGCCTGCTTCGGCGACGACGCGGAGCGTGAGGTTCTTTTTTGTGTCAGGATAGACGACTTCGCCGAGAAGCTCTGCGAACTTTGCCGCATGTTCCGCTTCTTCGAATGCGATTCGCTTGTAGGCTTCTGCAACTTCCGGGTAACCTTCGCGATCCGCTTGGCGGCTCATTGCGAGATACATTCCCACTTCGGTGCATTCGCCGGTGAAGTTTTCTCGAAGCCCTTGGACGACTTCCTCGTCGAGACCTTGCGCAACGCCGATACGATGCTCGTCCGCCCACTTGGGAGTTTCTCCCGTCGGAGCATCTTCCTTGAGCTTGAACTTGGATTTCGGAGCCTTGCACTGGGGGCAGACTTCGGGAGGTTCTTCTCCGAACGAAACATAACCGCAAACGGAACAGACCCATACTTTCATTTTTGTCTCCTTGTTGAAAGTGATGATCACATCTTTACGATTAAAGTTGTAATCATTACAAATTTACAATTATTTCAATCAAAAGTCAAGGGAAAAATGAAAAAAGTTGATTTTTTTTTGAGGGATGCGGTGAACGGGACGAGGAGTTGTCTGAATTTAGAGCTTAGAACCTATCCCTAAATAGCTTTAGCTTTCTTCAGGGCGATGATGCCCGCGGCAAGGTGTAGGAGAGCGGCGTAAGACAGCACGGTCTTCTCGAACCTCACCAGCAGCTTGCGGAACCTGTTCATCCACGAGTG
>JBNMGX010000013.1:0-19227 GCA_050872465.1 Hallerella sp. | reverse complement strand
GATAAGGGTCTTGCAAAAGAACGCCTTGCCCGACGAAACAGAAGAGCAGACAGATTCCGAAGAAACCACGACAGATTTTGGTGAAACTTCGGAACCATCGGGAGCGGGCATCAAGAATCTGGTGGAATATCCGCGTCTTACCAACGTAGAAATTTCAAAATTAAAGACCGTTTTTGATTTGAATGATTTCTTTGGAAAATTTGCGGACGGCGTGGTTTGCACTTATCACTACGCATGTATAAATAATGATTTTGAATTTGGACGGTTGGCGGATTTTGTCAGACTATCCGAATCCGATTGGGCAAGCGTCGTAGAAGCCATCGCCGCCAATTATGGCAAGCAGTTCGGAAAAGCCACCGAGGTCACGGTGGACGATAAAACCGTAACGACTTATCCCCAAGTCCTGCCCCCTGAATTTCCCGGAACAAATACTTCGCTAAAGAAGACAATTTATGTTCGGAAACTTGCGGAACTCATCAAGACGTGGTTTCCGCAGCAGGCGTTACTCGTCGATTTGGAAAAGAAATTCGGAGACGCCAGCGTTTCCGCCACGGCACAAACTGAGAAAAATGACGATGATACTTTTATCGATTTAATGAATGATTGGAAAACGGTTTGCCTGATTTTGCAGGGGACCGATTGGGAAGATTTCTCCCTATCCAATACGGATTTGAACGAGTTTCTGAAAGCGAACACCGACATTTCCATAAGCGTCGATTTCAAGAAAAAAATCCAGCAACTACAGCGCCTGTTCCACTTGACGGACAGTGCGATAGCGATAGCCTATTTGGTTAAGGAAGACTTCGATTCCGCATACAAAATCGCTTCAATAGATGAAGAATTATTTGTAGCTCGATATGGAAACGGAATCGGCAAAGCCGAAGACGCTAAACAGATCCATCGCCTTGCTGAGAACTATGTTGTTGAAGCAACTTTAAATATACAGGCTTACGCATCTGATTCATCAACGGAAGATGATGAAATCTTGCCTTCGCTTCCTCGAACGGTTTCTGCCTCCGCGAAATTAGCGGCCCCTAAAAGAGCATCTTCTACAAATATTGCAAGCGAAAGAACGGCCACGCGGGATACGGTCAACTGGGCGAAACTTTTTGGCAAGATTAACTATGCCAAGGCAACGGAAGGTCAATCCGTATTGAGCGCCTCTGCTTATTATATAGATCTTTTGAAATTCTTGAAAAAGAGCGGTGCCTACAATGCATTCACGAGACGTCGCCCCGATTACCTGAACTTGGAACTCTCCAAGGCCAATGCGGAAATCCCCATGCCCACCATTGACTTGGGGATAGAATTGTTGGAGGCTCTTGTCGCTGGGCCCGTCAGTGCAAGCTCAGGTTTTGCCTACCCAGTCGCGAATAACAACCCGAATGGCTCCACAGCCGAAGAACTCCGTGCAGAACCATTGCCTTTCGATTATGCGATAGGTGAAACGACAATAGAAAAAGCCGCCCTACAAAAACTTGCGCAAAGCGTCTATCCCATTTCGCTCCCACTGAACCTTGACCGCGAAAAGGTGAGGAAAATACTTTCTAACTTGTCGCTTCATTTTTACGACATAGCGGAATCCGCCGGGATTAAGACAAGGGAACTCCGTTTGGATTCCACGCAAAGAGATTTGATTTCCACTACTCCATTGACTGAAATTCCAACATGGGAAATGTGGGGGCTTAATCAAAGTGGTAATCGAGTTTTGATGCCAAACAAGAACGATTATATAGCCGGTTCCTATATCAATGTTCTCTGCAATCTTTCCGTTTTCTTGCAGCGTTCTGGTTTGACGATTCAAGACCTGAATGTGATTCTTGAAGATAGTCATTTCCGTGAAGTCAAGTATAAGGCCAAGGATTCCGAATACTATCAGCTTGCGAATATTGACGGTTATCAATTTGTGGGAAGAAACACGGATTTTTCCGGTTGGGCTGACTTTTTCAAGAAGATTGCAGTCCTGTTACATAGAAAAAATATTTTGGGCTGGGATTTGCAGGATTTGCTACTGACCTTTGATTTGAACATTGACCAGTTGGATGTCATTTGTGAAATGTGTTCCCGTTATGGTGTAACGGTCCGGGAAGCCTATGTAATGGGCAAGGTGAAGTCGCTTCCTATTGATACCCTGAATGAAATTTTCCAGTTGGCAACGCCAATTACAGGAAACGAACCGCTGACCCAAAGGGATTTTGTAAAAATTGCGAAAATAGGCTTTGGCATGGAAAAGGACGAAGCTATTGCAATTTACAAGTATGTCAAGAACGGTTTGTCTGACGAATCTGCTGTGAACCTGATGCAGGAATTTTATCGGTCGGTTCTCTTGCTAAAAACTTTTGGCATGTCGATTGACGCATTGTGGATTTTGAGAAACAATAACATTTTGAGCGAGAATTTGAGTGAAGATTTTGACGGCTTGACCGCACTCCGTAGGTTCGCCGATGAGTGGCGAATTATCAGCGGAACATCCATTGATGCCGATTTCTATGTAAAATTGCTTTCTCCTGTAACTGAAGAGGAAGAGGTTGCTGCGGAAACCTTTGCCGAGAACTTGGCAAGTTTTGAAGAGCAAGAAGCCGTTTCGGAAGATGACGAAAACGAATCAGGAGAGGATGGAGACCCCCCCACATTAAGTAATCTAGAATTATCGATATATGCGGAATTCGGCATTGCTGAGAATATGGGCGATGAGTTGATTTCAGAAGATGACCTGCTAGAATGGGATGCTTTTATTGAAGACGCACAAACATATGCTGCCAATTTGGTCCTCTGGAAACAGAAAAAACTTAGTGAAAAACCCAAATTGAATGACAAGTCATACGCTACATACGCGAATTTGACAAGAAGGGTCTCTGTATACAATTATACTCAGAATTATGTACAGGGAATAGACCTGCGAACGACAATTTTTGTCGATGACACAATGGCGGTTATTGAATATGAAAATCTCAAACCATTGATTTATGCAAACTATGTGACGGACAGACTGCTTTCGGGCGATTTCGATTTTATGTCCCTTGAAAATCGATATGCAAATGACAAGGAATCCCTGGCAGAGGAATTAGGTTTAGAAAAATCTGATTTGGATGAATTGTATGATTGTGGTGGCAAGACCTTTGAAAATTCACTAGAAAAGTGGTTCTGCATTGCCCGCTATTATGAACTTTATTCCAAAACGCACTTGTCGCCGAAGCAATTAAATCAACTTCTAGATGAAGATGATACAGAATACCTTGAAAATGAACAGGTCGCATACAAGGCTGTGGTAAGAAGTTTGGAAATGTCTGTCAAGGATCACACCAAGACTTCCGAATGGCTTAAGTTTGCTCAGGAAATGAACGATGATTTGCGCAAGAAAAAGCGCGATGCCCTTGCCGCTTATGTTTGCTGGGAATCCTGTTCCAACAAGGACGAGGCGAACAGATACCCGCAACAGTTCGTTGACGAAAGCGACATTTATTCGTACTACTTGATGGATGTGAAGATGGAACCGGATATGACCATTTCGCGTATTGTCCAGGCATCCGCATCGATTCAGTTGTTTGTGCAACGTGCCGAGTTGGGGCTAGAAGGATATGGGATCCTCAATGATGGGCAACGTGGCGAGTGGGAATGGATGAAGAACTATCGTGTGTGGGAAGCTGCCCGCAAAGTGTTCCTCTATCCTGAAAATTGGATTCAGTCCGATTTGCGCGATGACAAGACTCCTTTCTTCGAAGAACTGGAAGAGCGTATTCAGGAATTTTCTGACGACCATACAAGCCTTGAAAATGCCCTTTTTGAATATCTTGAAAAAATCCGTGAAGTATCGAACATCGAAATTATTGGGGCGACCAAAGAAAATGGGGGCGATGAAGGAGGAATCCTTTACACCTTGCACATCATTGGTCGTACTCAAGGTGAACCCCATACCTATTACTATCGCAAATACAAGGCGAAGGCAATCCTTTCTGGCGAATGGACTCCGTGGGAACGCCTCGATGTGGATATCCCGTCGGAATCGGTTGTTCCGGCCATTGTAAAGCAGCGACTATATTTGCTTTGGCCGCAAATTACATTGGGCCTGCGTAACATAGAAGCGGCATCCGATGGCGGCCTTGAAACGATTGAATACTATGCTCGTATTCAAATATGCTGGACAAGTTATACAGGGACAAAATGGACGGGAACCCGTATGTCAAAGAACGCCCTGTTCGATGCATCGACAAACCAGCTTGATTTTACTCTTGGAGATAATGAAAGCATTGAGGACAGATACAGTCTAAAAACAAGTGCTTCTGACGATTCCATTGCTGTGTCCATTGTGAAAACCAGCTATCATTACCAGGAATTTGAAGAGGTTGTCGGTTCCACCGAAGTGATGGAGGGGCAATCCAAGACAAAAAAGATTACAAAACGGACATACGATTACACAAGACAGTTCTTCCGTAGGATTGCAACGATAACAGTCGGTGCTGACGAGAGCGATTCCATTTCAATAGATTATAATTCCTCCGAAAAGGTAATTTATGATTATGCCCCGGAAAGAACGAAACTGGTTCATGGAGTTTTCAAGGAAGAAGAAGAGTTTACTTGCGGAAATAAAGGCCTTTATTATCCCGAGGACAATGCCGTCTTGAATTATACTCCCGGTTTGTTCAGGATAGTCTCGACGAACCTTTCGATGCTCCCGCTGGACGGAGAGGACAAAATAGAAGATTTGCCGTTCTTCTATATGGATGGACGGCGTACATTCTTTGTCCAGCCTGTTCCGAAGGATGGCAATGTAAATCAGGATCAAAAGAATTACAGGTTCGAATTGATTTCCCATTCGCTGGTGGATGAATTTTACAAGCGCTATCGGGATGGCGGCACCAAGTGGCTTTATACCCGCGAAACGCAGGCGTTGCCTATTTCCGATAGCTACTACTATTCTTATTCCTACTACAATTACTATTTTAGCGTCTATCTCGGCTATTATATGGCAGGAGATTGGCAGTCGTGGGATTTGGGACAGAATATATTCCGTTTCAATTATCGACCCGACAAGAAGGGGGTGGATGGCCCCTACCCTGCACCCATGGTGGATTTCGTGTGGGGCGGTGCGAATGCGATGTATAATTGGGAGCTGTTCTTTTATGTTCCCATGCTCATTGCCGAAAAGATGATTGCTGAACAGAGTTACGAAGAAGCTTTGCTGTGGCTGCAACTGGTATTTGATCCTAGAGAAAATTTCTCTGCGTATGAAAAGACAAAACGTTTCGTCAAGGATTTGCCGAAGGGTGCCAGATACTGGAGATTCCTGCCGTTCTTTGCCAACAAGGACGCGGACAAGTCCATCTTGCAGATGCTAGGCCTTCCGACTAATCGCGATAGGTTGCCCGACCGTACGGCACTTTCTTCCCTAGTCGATAAGTGGAAGAACGACCCCTTCAACCCACATCTGATTGCGCGTTATCGCAATGTGGCGTACCAGAAATATGTGGTGATGAAATACCTGGACACACTTATCGGATGGGGCGATTTGGAGTTCACCAAGGATACCACGGAATCCGTGAATCTGGCGATACAATTCTACTTGCTGGCTGCGGAACTGCTCGGATCCAAAAACGCGGAAGCACCGGAACCTGAACCTTCTGCACCGCTTACTGCAAAAGATTTGTCGTCAAACACAGATGACCTTGGTAACGCTTTTATTGAATATGAAAATTCGGCTCTTATTGGCCGGGACAGGGCGAAGGCTGTCAATGCAAGGTCCATGGATGCCAGGGCGCGCCGAACGGGGAACATTGTGGAATCCATGTTCTATTTCACCGTGCCGAGAAACGACACCCTGTTTTCGTATTGGGACAAAATTGCCGATAGGCTCTATAAGATTCGCAACAGCCTGAACATCGAAGGTGTCAAGCGGACGCTTTCCCTGTTCGCACCACCCATTGACCCGGGAATGCTCGTGAAAGCTAGGGCGATGGGATTATCTGTGGATTCTATTCTGAATTCTACAAACGACAAGCGTTCCATTTATCGGTTCCGTGTGATAGTCAAACTCGCCGTCGATATGGCAAAGGATGCCGCGGAAATGGGGCGTAACCTGCTTGCCATCCTTGAAAAGAAGGATGCGGAGCAACTGCAGGTGTTCAAGGCCAAGTGCGACAAGGCGGTAATTGCCGAAAGCAAGGCCGTCCACGAGATGGAAGTCAAGTCTCTGGAGGCGGAAAAAGTCCGCCTTGAAGAAAAGAAAACGGCAAAGAAGAGTACATCCAAGAAGAAAAAGGCGATGCACCTTGTTTCGACGGCAGAAAAGAAGTATCAGAAGCTGATGGACAAGGTCGCGAAAATCCAGGAAATTGTTGAAAAGGTCCGCAATGCGGCCTCCGCTACGTTTAAGATTCCTGATTTCAAGTTCGGTGCCGTCACGAATATGTTCGGTGGTCCGCGATTTGACATGGAATCCATCGGCGGAACAAAGCTAGCCGAGAATTTAGTGAGTGCAGCCGAAAGCTACGCCTCACGATTTGCTCAGCGACAGCTCGATGCCGCCAAGACAAAGTTGCAGGCCGAACTGGAACGCCGTAAGAAGGAATGGACCCTGGAAGACGAGATTGCAGATGCTGAAGTCGTCGAAGTGGAAAAGCAGGAAGTCGTTAACGAAATCAAGACACAACAGGTTGAGAAAAAACAGAAAAACATTGAGAATGAGATTCTGAGATCGGAAGAAATTTACGATGTTCTAAGTGAAAAATTCACGAACAATGACTTGTACGTTTGGCTCGAAAAGGAACTGGGCAAGGTCTTTAGACAGTATGTCAATTTACTGATAGATGTTGCTAAAATGGCTGAAACGGCGTACCATTTTGAAATTCCTGATGATATAAATAATAAGCCGTATATTCAGACCAATTATTGGGATTCTTTCTACAAGGGTCTGCTTGCTCCCGAAAGGATTTTGTTGGATTTGAGAAGGATGGAAAAAGCCTATCTTGAGAATGACAAGCACGAAATGGAAATTACCAGACCGATATCTCTCAAAAATTTACATACTATTGAAAATGGAAACGTTACATCAAGTGGAGTCTTAGATACTCTAAAAGAATCTGGTGAATGTTGTTTTAAAATTGGACTTGAATTGTTTAATGCTGATTTTGATGATTTCTACTTTCATCGCATTAAGGATGTTCGGTTGATTGTGAAACTAAATAATGAAAGTGCTTATTATTTGAACACTAAGCTGTCTTTAGCAAAATGTATGGTTGATATTTGTAAGAATGCAAAAAAAGATGAGGATTTCCGTTCTTTAGGAGACCCGGAAATATTAGCAACAAGTGTCGCCAATAAAGAACCTAGAATTTTTGATTTTAGTTATTCTTCTGATAAGCGAAACCATTTTGAAGGGTGTGGTGCTATTTCGGAATGGGAACTTAAAATAACTGGATTAGATAAAAAGGATGGGGAATATCCCATCGAAGATGTAATCATTTACCTTAGCTATACGGCTAAAAATTAGAGGTGTATATGGTTAAGAAAATAATCATTGGACTCTTGATGGGAATTGGCATCGCCTTTTCTCAATCAACCTATCTGACTTCAACCGAGCCGTCAAAGGCAACTATTGATGGTGTTGAGTATTACCAAATTTCCAAATGCACGGAGCTGGCCTGGTTCCGGGATCAAGTTAATTCTGGTAGCACAGAAATTAATGCCATTCTCACGAAGAATGTGAACTGCTATGCAAACTCGTCCATCGATACAACAAATGTGACTAACTGGATTCCTATTGGGAGAGACTCTACTCATGCGTATAAAGGAATCTTTGACGGAAGAGAATATACTATTTCTAACATATTCATGAATAAAAACAATACATTATATGGCTTATTTGGTTATGTATCGGGAAAAATTTTGAATTTAAATACAAAAGGGTTCTTTTATGATCTCCCCTTGACGAATTTGGCGAATGATACTATTGGTGGCATTGTAGGCATGGCTTATAATGGAGCGTTACTGAAAAATTTAAAAAATACTTTATTTGCAAATCAATCGATGATTGACACAATTGGAACGGCATTGTATAAATCCGTGAAAAATGTAAAGTTTGGTTATATTGTCGGTGTTATGGATTCTGCTACTTTAGATGGTTCCGTTTTAAAGAGTTCGGATATTGTAGATACGGCATTTAAAGCAAAAAGAACGCATTTTTTAGTTGGACGTGCGGAAAAATCATTAATCAGAAATAGCGGAATAGAAGCGGTAAATTCTTCCTTATCACTTTATTCAGCCTCTACAACTTACGAGAACTCTTATTGTTTTTATACATCATTGAATGCGACGGGATCAGATAATAATTATGTAAATGTATTTTGGAGTAATCAGTATACGTTGTATTTGGATTCTTGGTGTTGGAAGAAACGGTATTCTGGAACTGAATATGAATTAAATCGATATTATAGCAATGCAGAACATTATACGGTAATTGATCAAAATTCTATTCAAAACAAGGGTGTAGTAAGTAAACCTATTCACGACGATGATGATGAACAAGGGTATTTGATTTCTCTCAATGCTGTACTGAATAGTTGGGTCGAGGAACAATTAGATTATGATGTCTATAAAAAATGGAATATTAATCCTGCAGGCTATTCATATTTGGTAGATGTCGATTCGTTGGAACGGGATTTATGGACGGATGATGGTAACTACGATGTCTCTTGGTATAGTTCAGGTCAAACAAATTTCAAAATATCTTCAATTAAGCAGTTAGCGGGACTTGCGGTGATTGCGAATAGCAACAAAAGCGGTTTTCACGATGATTTTAATGGTAAAAAAATTGAACTTTCGACAAATTTAAATTCTTCTGATATCGCTTCACACATCTGGGTTCCTATAGGAACTCGCGAATCACCTTTTGCTGGAACGTTTAATGGTAATGGTTTCTCTATATCTAAACTCTACACAGATTTAGATTCTAAATGGTCTGGTTTATTTGGATATACAAGGGGATCGATAAATAAAGTAAGGGTTACTGATGCAGAATTTAACGGAAGTATGAGTGGATGTATAGCTTTATATAATAGTGGTGTTATCGATAGTTCTTTTTGCTCTGCCCAAATTTTGGGAGTGTCGTCTCATGAAAAGGATTCACTTCTGTTACGTGAAGGGGTTATTGCTGGAGGGGTTAGCCGGGATACCATTTC
This sequence comes from Hallerella sp., assembly GCA_050872465.1. Lineage (GTDB taxonomy): Bacteria > Fibrobacterota > Fibrobacteria > Fibrobacterales > Fibrobacteraceae > Hallerella. The sequence continues at coordinate 10,054 of JBNMGX010000013.1, read as the reverse complement.
TAGGCCAAGATCTGGGGGATTGGTTGCCAGGAATTTTGAAAGTGGAATCGTAAGTAATAGTGAATTCAATGGACAAATTGTTGGAGGAAATGCAGGAATCGTTTCAATAAATGACGGTAAAATAAAAAATGTTGTTGCGCGTGGATCTCTCACCCAAAACTTTGCTCTTCCTGCTTATTTTAGTTCTTCAGGTGGAATCGTTGCCTATAATAGTTCAACAGGGAAAATTGAAAATGCGATAAGTTTGATAAAAATGCACCTTAAAGGACTTTCGGACTATAACAATAAAATTACAAAAGACTCAAATGTGTCTGTACGTGTAGGAGGCATTGTTGGTTACAACGAAGGATTGGTAGAAAAAACAGTGTCTCTTGCAGATACTATTGATTTTTCTGTAAGGCATTTTGCTCTTATCGCAGGTATTGCTGGTTATAATTCCAAAACAGGAGTTATCAATCAATCTAAAAATTCTGCATCCCTTTATGCTCATGCGGACTCTTCTCAAGGTTATACAACATACTTAAGTTGGAGTCCCGCAGTGTGTGGAATTTCAGGCATTAATGATGGCGAAATACAAAATAGTTTCAATGAGGGAGAGCTGATTGCTATCAACGGTACTACTTCGATAAACATTGCGGGAATTTCTTGCAGAGGATATGGAAAAATTTATAATTCCTATAATTCAGGAAACATGAAGACAGATGGAATATATAGGATTTCTTTGCTAGCTGACTCTAATTATATTGCAAATAGTTATAATATAGGATCTGTCTCGGGAAAAGCCAAATATGGTATATTTGCTTTTGGCCGTGGGGTTAAAGCTTATAATGCTTATTCATTATCCAATAATTTCGATTCTTTGGGATACAGTTTGACAGATTCCTATACTTATGATGCTTATGCTGCGGTCGGAACCAGCAAAATGACATACTTTGATTTAGATAGCGGAGCAGAGGCTAAGGGGACATTGTTGAATGCCTTAAATCATTGGGTCAAATATCGTTTCGATACTTTTAACGAAACTTACGTTTCCTGGAAACAGGGTGAAAAATATCCTGAACTTGACATAGAATGGAATGTTTCAGAATCCTCAAGTTCCTCTTCAGAGAATATAAGCAGTTCCTCTGATTTGATTATTGAATCTTCGTCAAGCAATGAATTCAGTATTTCTTCTAGTTCAAACGAGTTCGAATCATCATCTTCTTCGACAACAACCTTGGTCGGAAACGTTGCAAAACCTTCATTTAATATTGCTGTAAATGGAATGACTTTAACAGTTGCCAATGCGCAAGAAGGGACCGTTCGTATTTTTGATGCTCTTGGACATTTAGTTACATCAAGACTACTCGCTGCAAATGGTTCAACCAATGTAACCCTGCCAACAGCAGGTAGTTATATTGTACGAATAAATGGGATAAGTCGAATCGTGAATCTTAGGTAGGAGCAATACATTATGGCAGACTCAATAAAAATCCTTTTCTGGCCAGATGTCTATAAAGAGCAAGGGCACTGGCTTCCGACGCTAGCTTGGGCCGAATACATTCATAATACTTATGGCGATAAATATGTTATAGAATATATGGGAATTGAAGACTGTCGCGAGATTGTTGAAAACTATGTTCTTGATGATGGAACAAAATTTACATTTCACCCGATTTTGACAAATTTGTATCCTAAAGGCTACACTAGCGAGATTTTGACGACTCCTGGTTCTCGTTGGAAACCTGAGCATATTTGGGCTTTGGCTTATGCCGGGTTTGATAATGACAGCAGTAGAGTTAAGGCAGGTGCCGGAGAAACATCCCTGATTTATAAAGATGCGTGTGATTTTAATAAACTATGGAAAGATACTATAATCAAAGACGCATCAAAAGTTCTTGTGGTGGGTGGATATTTTACGGCACTGGAACTTTTAATTATGCGTTATTTTTATGAAAACGATAAGGCCGCTTTTAATTTAGGAGATGGTTTGTATTTTGCAATTTCGACGACATATTTGCGGCACCCCGAGGAAGATCCGGCTATTCACGCCTTGCAAAATTTACAATCATTTAGTTACGAACAACAAAAAAAATTATTGAATGTTGTTGAAGATGATGAATCTGAAGATGTCTATGATGAGCCGGATATTTCGCTGGAAGATTTCGTTGCTCCGATTGCTGATTTTCATGAGTTTGTTCCATGTGCACGGTTGTTCGACTATTCCCATTACAGTCATGGTCCCAAAGTCCATTATGTTGAGCCTTGTATAACAAAAGAATTGGGCAAGATGGATGATGTTTCTGCAAGCATTGATTGGGATGGACCTGAAGGAATTCTCAATAGTTATGACAAAATTGTCTTTGTTACTGCTGGATCCCAGATTTTAGATTACAAAGAGAAAGCTTTGATTCTTTTCAAATCTATTATTGATGCAATGCAAAGCTCAGATATGGAAGGTTATCATTTGATTCTCTGTGCTGGTTCTACACTTGCTCAGGAATTAAACTGTAATTACGATAATGTTACTGTTTGCGGTTGGGCTCCGCAACGTAAAATTTTGACTGCCCTTGCAACAGAAAAACACAAGGGAAGTTGTGCCATTGTCCACGGAGGTCTTGCCACCATCAAGGAATGCGTCTATTGCAATGTGCCTTTTCTTGTGTTGCCACTAGGCAAAGACCAAATGGACAATGCCCTCCGTTTAGAGGATTGCGGAATCAACAACTATTTCTACATTGAATTTATCAAACCTAAGTGCTTGCTCTACTTCATCAACCAAATATTACAGGATTATGTTTCGCTCTCAAATCTTGCTGCATTGAGCAAGGAATTTCATAATGCCGAAGATTCCCACATAGGGGCGCGTGCTATCGCACATCTTGCTGAAAATGGGAATCTCGATAATTTTGACTGGGACGCAGTCTAGGTTTTCGCGTTAGGGATGGACGTGGCGTAAGCCATTTCCGCATTGCATTTTCGGCAAAAATTATACCGCGACAGCCCGACCCACGCCAGTGGGGAACGCCTAAAAAAATTGCTGCTACAACGTGGAAGAACTCCTTGAAATGATGAAGACCACTTCTTCCGAACGTCACTTCCAGATGTACGAAGCCCTCCTAAGGGTGCAACCGACGAAGAAATCTTCGCCGCCACCTACGAGAAGGCCTACTTCGTGCAGCAGATGCGCGAACTCGTTCAGCTCGAAGAAGAAATGCTCAAGACTCCGGGCCGCCTCCCGGCTGATAACTCCTCATCAAGGCCAAGAAGGACGGCTTCAGCGACAAGTACCTCTCCAAGATCCTCGGCGTAAGCGAAAAGGACGTGCGCAAGAAACGCACCGAACTCGGCGTGGTGGAAGGCTGGCGTGCGCAGTGCCGGTGAGCGGCGTGAAGGACCTCCTTCTAGCGTGTCATCCTGAGCGAAGGCGCGTAGCGCCGAAGTCGAAGGATCCAAAAATATTAAAGACCGTAGCAATAAAATGCTGCGGTCTTTTTCACAATAGAAATCCCTCTACTTTTTTGTGTATCGCATTAATTTAAGAATCAAAGTTTCTTCGAAATTTCTTCTGCTATCAATAATCGTGTGGATGACAACATCTTTATCCCTGACTTCATATACAATCCGGTAGTTACCCTGGATTACTTCCCTGTATCGTTCAATGCCTTGCTTGTGTAATTCCGGGACGATTCGTCCACTTTGCGGGAAATGCGCTAAAGATAAAATGTTGTTTTCGAATTGATTGATTACGGATTCGACATAAGACTTGTTTAACGAATTGTAATATTCGATGATTTCATTCAAGTCATCTTTTGCGAATTGAGATACAATTACATTGTATACATCATTTTGCGACATTGTATTTCTTCCTTAATTCTTGAAATACCGATGTTGCTGATTCCGTTCTCCCTGCTTGAACATCTCGTTCGGAAAGTTGAATGATTTTTAGCAGGTTAAAGGCATTCTTCATATCTTGGTATGTTTCGACATCAACCAAAACAGCCCGAGATTTCCCGTCTTGGGTTATTACAAGAGGTTCCTTCCGTTCATTCACAAAGTCCATAACATCATCTATGTTAGAACTCACATACGAATCCGGTTTTATGCATTCACACACATCAATCATATCTGGCTCCATTCATTTCTTCCCTAAATATACCTTTTTTCGCATACAATAGCCAACACCATTCCAAGTCGGAATATCGGTTCGGCTTTACAAATTGACCCAAAACACCGTTTTCATTCACATTGGGGAAGAATGTAAGCCCCGGGAATAAGCGTTCAACATTCAGAAAAATGGATGTGCTGCTGTTTGCATTGCAAAATTTTTTATATATTTTCAGTGTATGATTATGAAGGGTAGTGTCAAGTTGCGTGAATTGGGCCTGAAAAAAGCCCGTTCAAATCCGTTACCCCCCCCGTGTAAAATTTAGTTTACAAAACAGCTTCGCTAGTGGCGATTTCCATCATGGGAATCGCCCTTTGGGCGTGTGCCCCGTTTTTGATGTCCATGTTTGGACTGCCTTTGGCAAAAGGGCCTTGAAAAATAAAAGCTGGTTACAGATGTCTGTGGCCACTGGTCGCGGTGCTCCCGGCTTTGACCAAGTTAGAGAAAGGGATAAATTATGCAAATGAAGACTATATACTACGAAAAGGCGGCCCATTTGTTTTTGCTGTTGGTCATTCATGTCTTGGTCTTATCTACGGTAGCAAATGCAGAAGTTATCGAAAGATTTCCAGACGGGAAGCCAAAAATCGTGGAAACCGTTACCGCCTCTGGTCTGTATCGTTATGAAAACCATACCCAATATATGGAAAAAACAGGACAGCCTTGTCATATAGTCAAGAAGACGTATAAAAATGACCGACTTTTTTCAATTTCCGAAGCCGGGGGCGATTGTAAATATTGGCCGGATTTTGGACGCTCATTTGTTAACATAGAAGAAGATATGATCACCACACAGTACAATGAGCGGGGAAGAATCATATCCAAAGCCGGACCTGGATGGGAGAAACGATATGACGACTATGGACATCTTATTTATGAAAAAAATTCGGCACATGAAAAAAAGTGCAAGAGCAACGGCTACTGTGAAGTAATAAAAAAGGCGAACGGTTATACAAGTTATTTAAGTTGCAAGGGAAGCAACTGCGCAATAACAAAAATAATTTCCTCGGGTATGCAAGTATGCTCTGGGGACGAAGACTGCCGTGATTTTTTAGCAAAAGAAAATCAAAAAGCGGCCGAAAAGAGAAAAATTCAACATGAAAAATGGGAGAAAGAACGGGTCGCTGAAGAAGCCCGAAAAGAAAAGGAATATAACCAGAAAAAGGCTGCATTTCTGAAACAATACGATTCCGATTTGGATGGATTCTGCACAGGAGATTACGAGATGCAACTAATGAGTAACCTTTGCGATGGTGACGATCTTTGCCCCAAAACGCCCGGCAAGTACGACGGCTGCACATTGGAACAGAAAATCAAAATGGATAACGATACCGATCGGGACGGCTTCTGTGACGATGATGAAATATACCAGAAACATTCAGAACTTTTTGAAGGCATCGACCTCTGTCCAGGTCTTTCAGGGACCAGTCCCGACGGCTGCACGGAAGAAGTCCGCGCAATGATGAAAAAGGACGCCAAGGCGACAATAGAACTGCAAATACGGCAGTTATTTGACTGCGATGCGGACGGGTTCTGTTCGGAGGAGTTTGATAAATGGGGTGGGTGTGCCGAGTATGCTGCAACCTCTGGAATAAAAGAAAATGTCTCTTTCAAGAATTACATGTATTTTAATCCGTTCCTCTCTAAAGCCGAGACAAAGGCCGCTATTGCCGAAGCGAAGGAAAGGGTTTGTACGGAAGGCTATGTCGACTGGTGCCCTTACAGTAGGGGGAATACCATGGGATGTGCCGACCGACATCTTAGGGAATATGTTAGAAAAACTTATGGCGACTATGACCGGGACCACGATGGATTCTGTGACAAGTGGGTTGGAGAGAAGGGGCTTTGGAGAGCCATGGGCAACGGCTGCGATCAGGACTATCTTGACGAATGCCCCACGGAGTTTGGCGGCGAACGGGGCTGCCCGAGGCAACATAACCAGTTCCGCTCGACAAATACGAACAGACCGGCAGGACGTTGCTGTCCGCCCGGTGCCGTGGGATGCCATGACAATTGTACGCAGTCAGAAAGGAATTTTGGCGGCAAGAATTACGATAATGGCGGACAAAAGAATGGAAACGGACTTTTCGTAAACGGAAAGAAAGTGAAATTCTGGTGATGTTTTTTCAAGTGAAGGAAATGATATGAAATATCTAATTGACATACAAGAAGTTAAAGAGGAAAAGAAATCTGGTTGCTGCGGATGCTTGGTGGTAATCGCGATTCTATTCATCATTTTCGTCGTTCTTGGAGGACGTTAATATCTGAAACCAAATTTTTCAATTGAGGTAAATATGAAAAAGATACTATTCTTGACAATGCTCTCCATTTGGGCGGTTCTTGGCATGGCATGCGGGGAAAAGGCTGAAGACACAACAGCCAAAAATCCAGACCCCGATCAGGACGGAATATGCAGCCCTTGGGTAAGCCAAAATGGAGTTATGGATGAATATGGCGCTCTCTGCGATGGCATCGACAAGTGTCCCGACCAGGCTGGTTCCGTAGATGCAGACGGTTGTCCCTAAGGCCACGCGGCCATGTGGTTGGCGCGGTGTGGTGCCTTTTATTTTTCATTTTTCAATAAGGAGTTTCCATGTATTGTGAACAGTGTGGAAAAAAAAATTGCGGAAACGCTGTGGGGATAGTGGATAATGCCCAATCTCAACAGAGTGTAAAGCAGGAAATATCTATCCCGGCTTCGCATGAAGCGAAACAAGAACAGAAATATGTCGGGTTCTGGGCACGGCTCGGAGCTTATTTTCTTGATTATATTCTTATCCTGATATTCAGTGCAGTTCCTTCTTTAGTCCTTTATTTTTTTTTGCGTTATTTTAATTCTACCCGAATCTCTTTCTAATGCGCTAGCTATGCTTGCACAGAGTGTACTATCTCTCCTTGCTCAAATTATACTCCTAGTTCTTTGGTTCAAAAAACAAGCATCGATTGGTAAAATGGCTATTTCGGCCAAGATTGTTGATGCAAGGACGGGTGGGGTTCCTACAAAGGGACAGCTTATAGGGCGTTTTTTTGCATACTTTCTTTCTTTCCTTCCTCTGGGTTTTGGCTTCCTTTGGATTGCGTTTGATTCTAAAAAACAAGGCTGGCACGATAAGCTTGCTGGGACTGCGGTGATTTATGTAGGAGATAATTGACAATGAGCAATAAGAACAGATTTATTGTGCCCCTGGTCTTGGGGCTTGCAGCGGTTCTGTTTTTTGCCGCTGCGCTTGGAAACCGGGCTGCTGAATTCAATAATGGCATTTGTCTGATGGAAAAGAAGGAATATGGCGAAGCCTACGATGTCATGCTGTCCGCCGCCGAAAAGGGACTTGCACCCGCTCAAAGCCGACTTGGATATATGTACGCAGAAGGCTTGGGCGTTACCCAAGATTCTGAAAAATCGGAACATTGGTACAGGATGGCCGCGAATCAAGGCGACATAGACGCAATGGTTTCTTTAGGAAACATTTATTATGGAATACGCAACGATTTCAACACGGCGTTCCATTATTATTCAGATGCTGCTTATGCTGGTGATGCGATGGCCCAGCTCAGTCTTGCTTACATGTATTTAAGGGGTGAGGGGGTAGAGCAGGATTACGAAAAGGCTTTTAAATTGACGGAAAAATCCGCCGAGCAAGGACTTGCTCAGGCTCAGAATGAATTGGGTAGAGCCTATGAACAGATGAAACAGGATTACAACAAGGCCATTGAATGGTACAAAAAAGCCGCGGCGCAGGGATATCAGGATGCACAAAAAAATCTGGATCGTCTTTACGAAAATGGGGGTGCTTCCCAGACTGCTTCAAAAAAATCAACCGCAGATGACCCGCTCGGTGATTTGGATTTAGATAATTTGTTTACAGATGAAGATACAGTGGGGGGTGACCCGTTCGCCGATTTGCTCTGAGATTTTTTAACAAATTAAAGAAATAAAATTAACGCTTTTGACAAGGACAAAAATGATGACTAAAAAACAAAAGTGGATTTTTGTGGCCATTGGCATTGCCGGGGTTTGGGGGGTAATTATAATTATCGGAGTTATTATAGGGGTTATCGCTCATATTGCAACTGACGATTTTACACTGGAAGATTTGAAAAATTTAAAAAATCAAGTGGCTTATGAGAAAGAAGCTGCTGAGAAAGATACCGGGGATGGCCCTTGTGGAATAGATTGCTATATGCTGCAAAGTGCCGTTGAAGAAAAATTGGGTATGTCAAATAAGGGAACGTGTGTTGGTCTGTGTTGGAATGGACGAGAAAAAATTATAAATACTGGGAGTGAAGATTGTTTTCAGTATATAGGGAGTGTTTGCAGATATGACAAAAAAATTGGTCGAAAGATGTACGCTATAACTGTAAAATACTCATCATGGGAAGGGCAATCGGGTGCCGAATCCATGGATTGGGAAGAAATCGACGATTGACGGATTTTTATTTGCCGAGGAAAAAACATGGCAATTTTTGAAACTCTTTTTATCTTGGCCGGTTTTTTTGTTGGCCTTGTGTTGCGGGGAGGAATGTCCCTGTTCTTGCTTCCGCTTGCTGTAGTGGCGTTCGCACTTGCCATAATGAACAGGCCGAGAACAACGGGCTCCAGGACAAAGAAAATTGTGAGTTCAATTTTATCGGCGGCATACCTTGTCGCGGTAATTGTCGCGGTAGTTGTCTGCTCACTTGCTGCCACAGCCCCCAAAAAGGAGTCGGCAGTTGCATTGCAGGCTTTAGATAACAAGGACTTGTCCGTTCTGGAAGAGAAGGTGGATAAAGTCTATTCCATGCTTGCCGACATGAAAGCGGAATACAGCCTGATTGGAAAAAGCGATCTGGAGCGGGTCAAGGCAGAGATCGCCATGCATGACGACGAATTGATCGAATGCGACCCCACAAAAACGAATGGCTGCATGGAATTCACTAATTATGGGACGGAACGCGACAGCACCAGGTTTTACATGGTATCCTTGCACTGGGAGTTGCCGAGGTTCCAGGTTTACCCTAAATGGGTCCATCGGAAAATCATCAAGGGGCTGTTGGGCGAGGACTTGACCGATGCCGACACGGTCCTTGATTCTAGGCATTTAGGAAAAATTCATAAAAGAGCCCTTTACCGTCAGGTAGAAGAATACAAGAGGCTCATTGAGTCCGAACTCAGAAATTATCCCGATGACTGGTACTATGACAGCGCCCATACGGAAGTCGCCGCCACCCTCAAATACGAACGCCAGGACAGTGTAGATGTCGCGTTCGATTCACAGCTGTGGACGACTTATTATATTTCAAACGCCGGCTACGATGCCGGTGCCGCCGGAGGATACAATTACGAGTATCATCGGACCTTCTCGAAGATAGATGGGTCGTTGGTTGATTCCACTATTTTCAATCCAAATGAAAAGAAAAAGATTGTATCGCTTCTTCGCAAATATGCGGAAAAATACGATGCCAAGGCCGATGCCATAGGCATGGATTTCAAGCTGGAGCCTTCTTTTTTGAAGGACGGTGTCGGTTTTGACGGTTCTTCTTTCGAAATCGGCAGGCATACCCACGGTAGTGTGATGATTGTGGTGCCTTACGAGGAAATTCTGCCCTATATGGAAACTTGGGCCCGCCGGGAATTCGGGCTTACTGAAGGTGGAGGGGCATAAAAAAGTCAAGGCGACCCTCTCTATTCTCAAAACAGCGAAGATTTAACGGCTTTTCAGTTTATTTTTTTCAGCAAGGCAAACAATTCTAGCCTTTTTTCTGTCAAGTAGTAGGCTTGGTCGGGGCGATTTTTGGCATTAGGGTAAAGCTTGGTAACATAGCCGTCTGTTAGAACCTATCCCCAAATAATATTGAAGAATTCTTCAAACAGTTCTATATTTGCGCAAAAAAAGCGAGGCGCGATATGGCGAGACACCCCTGGGAACT
>JBNMGX010000012.1:0-20388 GCA_050872465.1 Hallerella sp. | reverse complement strand
TACCAATTCCGCCACACCCGCAAGTGTGTGATTCAAATTTTAAAACTTTTGCCGTTTTTGTCAAGGGCACTTCAAAAAATTGCCTTGGTAAAATTCAACGGAGAAAATCCCGGATCCAGGATTCCCGGTGAAGCGTCCACCAGGACCAGTCGTGCTCTCCGCGTTCGTCAAAGCGAATCCGGCAAACTTTACCGCCCAATGCGAAGCAGAACGTTTCCATCCACGGAACGGTTCGGTCCGACGGATAGAGCCTGTCCGAACCGCCCTGGAGAAAAGTCCACGTTCCCATGCGAATCTTCGGATCCCTCGCCAAATTTTTTGCCTCCGCGACAGCCGCCAAATTCGTGCTGACGAGAAGCCTCGCCCGGACAAGCCTCTTTCCGTAGAGCGTGTAGCCGACAACGCCTAGACCGCCGTCCGAAACACCGACAAGCGAAACGGTATCGATTTTCAGTTTCCATCGAGCTTCCAAAGAATCGAGCATTCGATCGACCGCGCCGAGAGGTCCCTGCGAAAGCCAGTGGTTTTCCTTGCAAGCGGAAACGCTCAACACGGCGCTTTCCCTGCGAGCCTTTTCCAGAAAAGGAACGAGGGCTGATCCCGCCTCATAGCCCTTGGCGCATTTCGCGCTCTGCATTCCGCCATGAAACCAGACGAACAGTTGCGGACGGACTATTTTTTTCGGATGCCACACGGCAGAAGGGCTCTCAAAAGTTCCGAAATTAATTCGGATGGAATCGGAAACAAAAGGCACAAAACCCGCCGAATAGGCAAAGGCCACCGCACAAAAAACGCAGACGAAAAACTTCATCGCCTACGCCTCAAAGCTCTTCGAAGCGCAAGAAACGCCGCTCCGAGCAAAACGATATCCGCAACACCCGACCACATCATCGCCCGCAGCTGGAAACTCCGAATCGCCGAAGCGTCCAGCTCGCCGTCATTTCCGGCGAGACCAGTCACAATCCATTCCCTCGGAGAAATCCGAATTCCACGAACCTCAATCGGCGCAGGCATTCCCGTCTCCGACCAGAACGAAATCCACTCTCCGAGAATCGCCTCCTGTTCGGAGGGCAGAGAAAGCGTAAACACCGCATCCCGGTCTTCGTTCAGGTAAAAGAACGTCCTGTCGAAAAGAGGGATTCCCGTCCCATGCCAGCCCCGCGGAAAAGCGACCGAAGAAATCTTGCCGTAGAACAGGTCCTCTTCGCCCGCAATGCTCTTGTAAAAGGGAAGCGTCTGCAAAAAGAGATACGAGGCCAAAAAGCAAAGGAACGCAGCGACAGACAGAAAGAGAAACCGCACAGAACGGGACATTTTATTTCCTCGAACGGATGACAAAGAAGAGGGTAAACAAAAGCAGGACAATGGAGACCAGGTAGAAAACCTGCTGGATCCAGAACTTGGCCTCCCGATTTTCAAGGGAGCGCATTTTGAATTTTTGCAAAAGATTTTCGCAGCGGACCAAAGCTTCGTCATTGCCAATCCGAATCCAGAGAGTCGAAAGATTCGCGTTATCCTGCAAGGATTTCTGGTAACGCTCCCCGAGAGGATCGGGCAGCTGCGCAAGACGCGCCATATCCGCATTCACGGCAAAGCCCATCCGCGCGGAATCCAAAGTCCGCACGAAAGGTTCCGCATGCGAAGCGTCAAGGCGATTCAGGTCTCTTTCCAGCAAGCGCGCACTGTCCAGCCAAACCGAACGCGCCGGGACATAGCGTCGAATCGAAGCGACCCAGCCGAGAACCGCCGTTTCGAATTCAGAGAAATCACGTTCCGGCGGCATCCAACCTATCGAGCGGGCCTTTTCCGATGCGGCATAGACGGCAACCGCATTTTCCCGCAAGCTGCGCAAGGAACTCATCAGAACGGCAGTATCTTCCGAAAAGACCCGAACCCTTTCCATCCTCTGCATCACGCGCGATGCGAAAAACTTGTACTCGGAAAGGGTTTCCACATAACGTCCATAGACTTCTTCTTGATTTTTCTGCGAAAAGTAAAAGAGAACGGTCAAGGCAAGCGTCAGCAAAAGAACGCCCCAGGCAAGAGGCGTATTGATCCGGCTTTTTAAAATTTCTCGAATCGACTGGAATTTTTTCGAATCCATGTTAGGAAATTACCTTTTTTCTAAGTTGAAAACATGGCCAAATTTCAAAAATTCGCATTTTTTATGCTTTGCCTCGCCGCACTCGTCGCCTGCCGGGAAGAAGACATCCGCGAAACGGAGCATTACAACGGCATCCGCAAAACCCGCGTCGCTTACCGAAACGGGCAGCCCGACGGTGAATTTAAACGCTGGACATCGCACGGAGACCTTGCGGAATCAGGTCTTTACAGAAACGGAAAACGAGAAGGGGAATGGACGGAATGGTATTCGAACGGCAAGATCCAGGCCCGCGGACATTACCGGAACGGAAACAAGGACGGACTTTGGAAAACTTTCTTCTTTGACGGAAAAACCGCAGCGGAACAAAATTTCCAAAACGGCGAACCTGTCGGCAACTGGATAGAATTTCACACAAACGGAAACATCAAGGAAAAGAATTCCTGCTTTCCAAAAAACGCGGACGGAACGCGCGAAACTTTTGCGGCAAACGGAAAAAAAGTTCGCATGGAACATTGCCGAAACGGAATCACGGAAGGCGTCGTGGAGACTTTTTATCCGGGAGGATCGCTCGAATCGCGCTCCGAATACCATGCGGGAAAGCTTCACGGCAAGTCGGAACTTTTCCGGGCGACAGGGGAACTCTGGAAGCGTTCCTTCTACAGGAAAAACATCCGCGACTCTGTCTGGACCTACTTCGCCAAAAACGGCGGCATCGAAAGGCAGAGCGTTTTCGTAAGCGGAAACGGAATCGCCTACGGAGAAATCGGCGAGAACGGCATCGACGCCGAAACGACCTTTGTCGATAACAAAATCCAGGACACCATCCGCTACACGCTTCCCGGGCATACGCTCCGCTATGCGGAAGTCTGGGAAAACGGCGAAAAACGGAAGCTGCTATCCTTCTACTCTCCATCGGGAACTCTCGCCAGCGAAGGGAACTTTCAAAACGGAAAACCCGGCGGTTCCTGGCGAAACTGGTATCCGAACGGCACGCTCAAGGACAGCCTTTTCTACAAGGACGGCGAACCTTTCGGCGAACAGCTGCACTACGACTCCACAGGCAAGCTCTACATGCGCAAGATCCAGCATGGAACGAGCGGACCGATGCAGATTGGGTTTGAGTAGGGATGGGGGAATTTTCTATCTTTTGAATTGTGATAGATACAAGGATCCAAAAATATGAAAAAGTACAAAATCGGATACACCCAAGGCACCTACGACATGTTTCATATCGGACATTTGAATTTATTGCGCAATGCCAAAACCCAATGCGAGAAATTAATTGTAGGAATCAACGCTAATGAACTCGTTATGAAGTACAAGAACAAGTATCCGGTCATAGACGAACAAAGCCGAGCGGAAATAATCAAAGAGCTAAAAAGCGTTGACGAGGTCATTCTCTGTAACACACTGTCGAAAATTTCAATATGGAACATTGTTCATTTCAATGCAATTTTTATTGGAGACGATTGGAAAGGAAACATTCGCTGGAAACAAACAGAAAAAGAACTTGCGCCACTCGGAGTGGACGTCATTTACTTACCCCATACCGATGGAATCTGCTCCACATTTTTAAGGACTCAGGAACAAGACAGGATTAAAGAATTGTGACCAAGCTTCTATCAGCAACCGAGCAAATAGACTTAATACTCGTCTATCCGTATGGAGCAAAGCATCTAAAGCTCTTTTCCGACTTGGAAAATGAACAAAATATATGTATGCGCTATTCAGGACTGCGCAAAACGCAATCCCGTATCGGCTCGATTCTCAGGCGCATTCACTTTAGCAAAAAATTGAATCATTTTTTTAACATTCCTGGAAAATATCTCTGGTATGAATACTCCGATATGTTTTCCCTACTAAAAAAGACCAAGAATGTTTTAATCATCGACAGTGCCTTGCGCGACATTCCAGACTCTCTGATAGAAAAAATGAAAGCTAAAGGTGCTCGCATTGATTTATTTCTAATAAATTCAATGAACGCAGCCTCCCCTAGATTTTTGGAAATCAAAAGTCGCATTTTATCAAATTCTTGGAATCATATCTATACATTCGATCCTCTAGATGCCAAGAAATATGGTTTTATCTACCGAGGATTCAACTATTACTCTAGGCAGAAAATTTTTATTCCTAAAATTCCTAAAAATGATGCATATTTTGTTGGCGCCATCAAAGGGAATCGGGAAAAGGACATTAATTCCATCTATCAAGCCATTACTGCATATGGCGGAACATGCGATTTCAATGTAATGGTTTACAAGAATCAAAGCTATGAAAAGATTGACGGAATCCACTACATATTCGGCAACTGGATCCCCTACGAAGAAATTTTAAGAAACATCGCAAACAGCAATACGATCATTGAAATTTTACAGGACGGTCAAAGCGGGGCCAGTTTGCGATATTTTGAAGCCGTGTGCTACGGGAAAAAACTTTTGACAAACAATCCAAACATCAAAAATTTTCCATTTTATAACGAACGCTATATGAAAATTTTCCGAGACATAAAAGAGATTGACCCAGAATGGATTTGTCAAAAAGTTTCAATTGATTATCATTACAGAGATGAATTTTCCCCAACGAGATTGCTGGAAGAGTATACACAACACAACAAATAACTATTTTTATTTCAAAATGACATCCACAAATGAACGCAAGACTATTCTTTCTGGACTTCTTTGGAAATTTTCAGAAAGAATTTCCGGACAGGTCGTATCCTTTGTCCTATCTATTATTCTTGCCCGCATTTTAATGCCCGAGGACTATGGCACAGTCGCCATGGTCCAACTCTTCATTATTTTTGCAAATGTCTTTATCAATAGTGGATTAGGAACAGCCCTGATTCAAAAAAAAGATGCAGACGAAATTGATTTTTCGACAATGTTTTATTGTAGCCTTATTTTATCAGCAGGCCTTTATGCAATTACATATCTGACAGCCCCGCTAGTTGCCAATTTTTTTAAGCTGGAAAATCTTGCTCCAATTATCCGAATATACGGCTTAATCCTTTTTCTCAATGCATTCAACTCCATCCAAAGCGCCTATGCCTCTAGGCATATGCTTTTTAAAAAATTTTTTTATTCCTCGCTAAGCGGAACAACTCTCTCGGGGATAATCGGCATCGCATTGGCCTATTATGGTTTTGGCGTCTGGGCATTAGTTGTCCAGGCGATTTCCAGTACATTTTTCAACACGATCATTCTCAATTACACCATCAAGTGGAAACCAAAACTTCTTTTTTCCAAAGACAGAGCAAAAAAGATGTTTTCATTTAGCTGGAAAATTCTCTGTGCCGATTTAATTGGAACAACTTTTAACGAAATTCGACAGATTCTTATCGGTCGATTCTATGCGCCAGCCGATCTGGCTTTTTACAATCGCGGAAAACACTTCGCCCAATTAATCGCCCATAATGTAGATTCAACCATCTCTGCCGTTCTTTTTCCGGCAATAGCGAATCACAGCGACAACTTAGAACAAGTAAAATCAATGACCAGACGTTCCATTTCAGTAACATCCTATGTTCTTTACTTTTGCATGTTCCTGCTGGCAATTATAGCAAAACCGCTTGTTCAAGTTGTTTTAACCGACAAATGGATTGAAGCGGCTTCCTATTTGCAAATTATCTGTATGGCTCATCTATTTGGAAGCATCTCCATCACCAACCTGCAAACATTGAAGGCTATCGGCAGAAGCGATGAAGTTCTAAAATTGGAAATTCTGAAAAAACCAGCCTATCTTCTACTCATTCTCATATCGATTCCATTTGGCGTAAAAGCATTAGTACTCACAATGCCTATTTATTCACTATATGCTCTTTTTGTCAATATGACACCAAACAAGAAAATTTTGAATTATAGCAAAATAGAGCAAATAAAAGATCTCGCTCCGGCAACACTGTTGTCTTTGATCATGGTCGCAACCGTATATCCAATTTCTCTAATCATTCAAAATCCCTATTTACTCTTGTTAGCCCAAGTTATTTCAGGTTGCGTCTTATACATTCTCCTTTCCAAGCTATTTAAAGTACAATCCTATCTTTACTGCAAATCCTTGATTCTAGAACACATCTTAACTCGGAATAAAAATGTCCAAACGTCTTAAAGAATTTTTACTGCCGATATTTCTATTCTTTTTTCGCCTGTTTCCTCTGCAAGACAAGGTTGTTTTTCGAAATTTTAATGGAAGAGGACTTGGAGACGACCCCAAATATATCGCTTTGGAACTGCTGCATTCCTATCCAAAAATCAAATTGATTTGGCTAGCCTCCAACCTAGACGAATCTCATCCGCAAGGTATAAAGTTTATACAATTCAACTCTATTCGTGCCTATTACCACTTAGCAACAGCAAAGGTGTGGGTGAACAACATTAAACATTCGTCAATGTTTATTCCCAAACGAAAAAAACAATTTTACATTCAGACTTGGCACTCCACTTTCGGCATAAAAAAAATTGAATCGGCGGCCAAACTGCCAAACAGCTATATTTCAAGAGCCATTCAGGATGCAGCACAAACCAATTTAATGTACGCCAATAATGACTACAGAATAAATATTTACAAAACAAAATTCTGGTACACAGGCCCGGTTATAAAAAGCGATGTTCCTAGGAACTCGGTTCTTTTTCAGTTACCTGAGAATAAGAAACAAGAGATTCGATATTTCTTTTCGATTCCACAAAATACAAGCATCGTTCTCTATGCGCCCACGTTTCGCAAAGATAAATCCAACATGTCAATTTACAAATTTGATTATCAAAAAATTTTATGCGCTTTAGAAAAAAAATTTCAAAAGAAATTTACAATGTTGCTGAGATTACACCCAAATATTTCAAAACAACAGAGTAAGTTGTTTTTTTCCGAGGATGTGATTAACGCCTGCGACTATCCAGACATGCAAGAGCTGCTCGCTATTGCAGACATACTGATGACCGACTTTTCAGCAAGCATGTTTGACTTCGGTTTTCTTCGAAAACCAGTATTTCTCTTCGCCAAAGACTATGATCAATATGTCCAAAAAGAAAGAGATTTAGATATCAACATCAATGAATTGCCGTTCTCGATGAGCAAAACCGAGAACGATTTGGCTAATCAAATTGAAGCATTCGAAAGAATTGAATACACGAATAGACTTGATCATTTTTACACTCAATATGGTTTAAAAGACACAGGCAATGGAGCTAAGACCATCGCCAAAATCATCCAAAACCAAATAGCACTCTCTAAAAAACTATATTAAACTCTATGCAATCCAAAACGCACGCATTTCTCGTTCTTGCGCACAACAATCCCTCACACTTAGTTCGCTTTCTTCGTACGCTGGAATCTCCCAACCACTACTTTTTTGTACATATCGACAAGAAATCAAAAGACAATTTTTCTGAATTAAAGAACATTTCCAATTGCTCTTTTATCAAAAAAAGAGTTAGTTGCAATTGGGGCGGATTCAGCCTTGTCAAGGCGACTTTAAACCTTCTAAAAGAAGCTTACTTTTCTGGACATTTCTCCTATTTTCATCTATTGTCCGGCACCGACTATTTTTGTTCGACCAATGAACAATTTGATAATTTTTTCAACAATACAGTTCAAAGTTTTCTTTCCATTTCGGACAGTACTCCTTTTGAATGGCGCTTGAAAATCTACACCTTCAACGACATCATTAACCGACGCGGAAAATGGAAGAACATTCTGTGGCACACTGACGACATCCAACGTAAATTGATTAAGCATTTCAAGATTCGAAAAGAACTCCAGGAACAATTTTATTACGGGTCCCAGTGGTTTTCCCTCAGCCATGAAATCATTCACTATGTATTGAAATTTTGCAAGGAGAACCCGCAATTTGTCCGACGCTTTTATCTTACCTTCGTTCCGGATGAATCATTTTTCCATATGATTATTATGAACAGTCCGCTGGCACACAAAATTACGCAAAACAATCTCCGATTTATTGATTGGAAAAGAAAAGTTCCCCAAGAGCCACTCCCCAGAACATTGGACATTAAAGATTATGACGACATCGTGAAAAGCGGGTGTTTCTTTTGCCGAAAGGTATCCCTGCCAAAGTCCGCTGAACTTTTGGACAAACTAGACAAATTGCGAAAGGATGAACAGATATGAATCGAGCTCTGATTTCCGTTGTCGTTCCCATTTATAATGTCGAAAAATACCTACCGCGTTGCATAGATAGCCTTATTCATCAATCCTACACAAATTTAGAAATCATCCTAGTTGACGATGGTTCTCCAGACAATTGTCCGACCATATGTGATGATTACGCCAACAGAGACTCCCGGATTCAAGTGATCCATAAAATAAATGGCGGACTTTCCGACGCAAGAAATGTTGGATTCGAACATTCAACGGGAAAATATGTTGCTTTCATTGATTCCGACGACTACGTTCATCCCCAAATGTTGGAGATTCTCTACAGGCTATTGCTAGAGGAACATTCTGAAATAGCGGTCTGCAATTTTCAACCTTTTACAGGAATGGCTCCAGAAAATCATTTCGAAAAAATCCAAATAGAATCCTTCTCCGGTCTGGATGCGGCAAAACGACTTTATCAAAGGGAGTACGCAACGCAAACCGTCGTGGCTTGGGACAAACTGTATTGCAGGCACATCATCGCAAAGAATCGATTCATAGTCGGGAAATTCAACGAAGACGAGTTTTTCTCTTACAAAGCCCTAATACAAGCGTCCAAGGTAACATTCACTTCGCAAAAACTTTATTACTACCTCATTCGTGCAACCGGCATCTCCCAGGCAATTACAAATCCCAAATCCCTGGACGGTCTAGAGGCAAAGCAAGAAGCCATTCTATTCTACAAAAAGAACGGATTTCACTCCTTGCTTCAATCAGCAGTTTCCAGTTTTTTGAATTTTTCGGCAAAACGTTATTGTTTTGTCAAAAGACAATGCGGAAATAATCGAGAACTCTTGAAAGAACTCAAGCTTCGCCATAAAAAAGTGTTCCAGGAATTTTCAAGTTCCCTATCGCAATGCGAACGCATTCGTGCGAAGATTTTTCAGCTATGTCCATTTTTGTTTTGGTTTTTTATTAAATATGACAAGATAAAACACAAGCATATGTCTAACTAAGCCGATGTTCCTCCTGTCAATTTTAGCATATCTTCTCTTTTTCTCATTGCTTTTTCTTATTCTGAAAGGCGACCGTGAAAAGCAATTGCTCGCCCTGCTTCTGGTTAACATTCTTTTCTACATCAACATCGGACTAATCAAAAAACCGGAATTAACTCCCTATCAACTTTTGCCCTATCTATTTTTTATAAAAGAGGCATTTTTCAACTTTCATCAATTCAAGGAACAGGTAAATTCCTTTCCTGTCAAATTTGGACTGGGATTCATTTTTCTCGCCTACTTTGCGACAACCTGGTCTAACGGCGGAAACCTTCACGATTACTACGAAGTATTTCGCTACTGCTTTGACAAATATATTCCAATTATCGCCGTTTTTATTTGCGCAAAGGAAGTCGAAGAGAAAAAACTTGTCAGGCATCTATTTGTGTTTTTCCTCGTCTTTTGCGGACTGGGATTCGTTGAATACCTGCTAAACTACAACTATGTTCGAGAAGCGATTGCCTCAGCCTTTCCTTCGACAAGGGTTCCAGACATGTTCGGACCGGCCGGCATTACAAACGGCTTTGGTTCCTCAGGATGGAGAGCTCGGATATCCATAACAACAAAGCATCCCACAGTTCTGGGCGTATTACTAAGTACAATGTTCCTATTTTCCCTTTCCTATTTTAAAGCTTCTAAAGAATCATCCAACATCAACTATCGAGGTTTTGTTCTATTTGCTATTGCTTTTACAACCATTCTTTCGGGATCAAGAACCGCCATGGGATGTATCGGTCTCGGTCTCCTGATTTACTTTACAACTTCGCTTTCATTCAAGAAAAAGCTCCTAGCCATTATCATCTACGCCATTGCCATTTACAGTTTGTCTTCCGTGGCAACAGCCTCTTTTTCCGCAAAAGAAGGCGGAAGTTCGCTAGAAATGCGTCAGCAACAACTTTTATTCACCGTCATTGAATTTGCCAATAAACCGCTATTCGGTCATGGCCTCTATTACACAAATCACACAATCCTAGCCTCCGATGATGATGGAAAAAGGGTCAACTTTGAAAAGGAAGAAACCCAAGGTCTGGAATCCATTGTTTTCTACGCTCTTCTCGACATCGGTTTATTCGGAATCCTGGCCCTATTAATCTTTTATGGGCAAATCTTCCTGTATTTTTTCAACCACCGAAAAGAGTGTCCCCGACTGGCCATGCAAGGAATGCTTGAAACATCCATGCTAGTCCTATTTCTGATTCTTTCCGGTGAAATCGGCCGCAACACGGAAATCTGCATTCTTTTTATCGGAACTTCTCTGGGTCTACTTCAAAAAGAGATTCTAGCAAACACAGAAATCAATGATTCTCAAAAATCTGGAGATTCCGAAAGCGAATAAAGGAATCCCACCGCGGTGCAAAATCCTTATCGTTTCCACCGTGAAACGTGGAAAAATAGAATTGATCTATTTTTAAATCGGAATGATTGCGAAAGACCAAGGAATCCAGATCAACAACAAGTTCTCCATCGAACCAAGTTTGCAAAATTCCATTTGACAACATCCCGTTTACGAAATCCATATCATTCATCTTGACCCGCATCAAGATCCGGTGCCATTTTCCAGGAATAATTCTTTTTTGCGAGATCTTTCCATTCAAATCCCATTTAAAATTGTCAGCATAACGTCCCTTTTGACCGTAATGGTAAACATATTGCGTCAAAAATCCATTCTTTTTCCACATCACTCGATTGCTCCACCCATCCGCTTCTTTTGGCGAGTCTCCTCCCGTATAGCATTTTCCGCCACAAAATCCAGGCAACTTTCCGCCATTCCTGAAATCAAAATCCTTTTCGAAATACACTTCGTACGAACACCATAGTTCATCGGCATTTAGTTCGTCAAGCGGCAAGGAAAACTGAACGGCACAGCCATTTTTTTTGGAAGTACCGACACATCCCTTGGGATACTTTAACCGCAAGGCAGTTCCGCTAGAATCCTCTATCCACTCCGCCAAGGTTGAACGGTTGATTCGAGTTACAGCGGCATTTAAATTTTCGGCGGGAATCGGTATTCCCACAAAAAACAATTGATGCAAAAGGAATAGCCAAAGCAATGGTATCAGCTCCCTTCGCAAACACCCGTCAATAAGGATTTCCACCTTGGAATAATTTTCGATATTTCAAATCGATGAACCGATTCTAGACAATTCCGAGCAACACCATTTCGGGTTTCGGGATTTTCCATTAGCCAAGTCATTTTCCTTGCAAATTCTTTCAAATTACCAAAAGGCACCAAGAAACCATTTTTTCCATCTTCTACGATATCCCGAATAGAAGCATAGCTGTCAAAAGCGACCGGAACAACACCAAACTGTTGCGATTCCGTCAAGGTCAACCCCCAACCTTCAAATGCAGAGGTCATCATGAGCAAAGAGGCAGTCTTGTAAAAGGGAATCGGAGCTCGACTTCCCAAAAATCGAACATGTTCGAGTTTCAACCGTTTCGCTAATTCTCTATAAAAAGGAAGAGTTTCGCCGTCTCCCACGATGCGAAGAACCCAATCGGCAGATATCCTATTTTTTTCTACCAACTGCCATATTTTCAGCACCAGAGAAATCCGTTTCGATTGTTCTTTCATCCGAGCGACAACAAGAACTTCCTTCCTCTTGGAAGACAATATATCCGACTTCGCAATCTCCGCAAACGACAGAGGATTCGGAATCGAATAGAATCGGGAAGCAGGAAGCCTTAGCAGACGTTGAAAATCCGATACAAAGGAGGAAGACAGCAATAAAATTTTGGATATTCTCGGAAGAATCTTCTTCCAGCGGTTCCGAAACCGTCGAATTTCCTTCAAGTAGAAAAAGGGATAAAAAGCAATTCGCAACAGTCTTCTTATCTGCGCAGTTCCATTGCCAAACGATTTTGTCGTAGCGACTCGCCAAGATTTCTTCCATGTTGGAGGTGCCGTATGCCAAGCAACAATATATGGTATTCGTTTTTCCTTTTCTCGCAAATATCGAGCGATGACTCCATCATAGGCAAGTTGCTGGACAACTACATCGATCGAATTTTTCGAGAAAAACTTTTCGACACTAACAGGCCTTCCTTCACAAAAAAGTTCCGTTCCCGAATCTTCCAGATAAAAAGACTGGATTTCATTCTCCCGAAGGCCTTTCATCACCGAATCAGTGACCCTTTCCACGCCTCCCGCACAAACATCCAAAGGCGTGTTGAAAACAAATAGAACATTCATTTCAAGATTTCCCGGATTGCGTCAAAATTTCGCTTGCAGTTTTGATTATCGAAATACTTGAAAAATTTTTCAACGCGCATTCGATAAACATTCTCTAGTTCACAATCTCTTGCCAAATAATCTTCGACCTTATCTACCACGCATTCGATATCCAAGCCGACAGGGCCAAAACCCTCCCTATCCGGATCAAAATATCCCATTCCCTGATGACCGGAACGATAGGCATTTCTATCGAACTGGAACAGGATGATAGGCTTTTTCATATAGGAAAAATCAAACTGGACACTTGAATAGTCTGTAATCAGCAAATCGCACTCGATGAGCAATTTCTGCACGTCAAATTTTTCAAAGGATGCAAATATGATTCTTTCGCTCTTTCCCGAAAAGAGGTTCAAATATTTTTGCACTTCAAAATGCGGATAGAAAATCAACTGGTAATCATACTTTTCCAGCAGTTTTTTCAATCGAGCATTTTGGACCAAGCCTCCAATGTTTTGAAAATATTCAGAAGTCTTGAAAACTTTTTCGGAGGCCCCCGAAAGAAAATGACGCCATGTCGGCATCAGCAAGATTTTCCTCGAATCCGATTTCTTTTCGGACAGAAAATCATAACGTGCAAATCCCAAAGTTTTCACGACTTCATGCGGATGACCAAAACATTTTTCGACATATTCCGATTCCCGTTCGGATACGGTTACAAAAAGATCAAAGGAAACCTTGTCTCGGTGCAACCAAGGACCATCAGCTTGTGTTACCCCATGTTGCAAAAAGACATATTTTCCCGTCACAAACATTTTCTTCAAGATTTTCACTTTGGACATGCGCAAGAACAAGTTATGTTCAGGAGCCCCTCCAAATATGTGGGCACTAATCTTTACTTCGGCAGCCAAATAAAACAGGTAGTGCTTCCAGGAGCCGAAATCAATCAAGCGTTCTCTGGAAAAAAAATTCTTGCAATCGGGCGAATCCTTCTTGATCAAATAGAACGCGTTTATTTCAGGATGCGTCTTTCTGACATATTCAAAAAGACGGAAAGCGTTGTCCCGAGCATCAACGCCACGTTCCGCAAATACCCACACGTGAGCAAATCGTTTTGATTCTTTAAAAAAGAAAAGAAAAAATTTGGCGAACAGGCACTTAACGACAATTAAAAGCCACTTTCCATATTTTCCAATGCCATTTTTTTTCAATGCGGCTCTAATCATAAAGCGAAATCCATTCCTTCCTGTGAGCGCTCCAGGATCGCTGTTGCATTTCGGAATAGGCCAAGTTTCCCTTCTTCGCAAGCGATTCACGCGTTTCCTTTTTCAGAGATTCCAATGTATTGCATAGCGCGGGAAAATGCGATTCTAAAGAATCGTAGCGGTAAACGAAAGAACAATCTTTAATGTTCTGGTTTCCGCGAATGCAGCCAATTTCTGGACAAAGCATCGGCGTCTTATACGAAAAGGCCATCCACAAGGTTCCGGAATTCAAGGCACTGTCGATATCGTAAGGCGTAGCCAAGACATCCGATTGTTCCAGATAATCTCCCATGCAATCGTTTTCGATAAACCGAAAATCAGTAATGATTGATTGACAGGCGCCTATTTTTTTCTGGATTTCTTTCCGATAATTTTCATCATTGCATTTTCCACAGATCAGCAATACGAAATCCGATTGAGACAGTTTCGCCTTTTTAAACCCGTCGATTAACAATTCCAGATTTTTATACGGTCCTATCTTCCCTGTGGAAAAAATGATTTTCGTTTTTTGAGAAATCCCGTACTTTACTCGAATATCTATTTTTCCATCCCCAAAATTTTGAAAATAATCTCCGTGAGGAATACAAAAAATCTTTTCACGAAAGCGTTTCAGTTCAGGAATTTCATCGATTGTTTCCGAACATAAAATATGAATTCGGTCACTCCAGCGCATCAAAATTTTCATTAAAATTTTTGAATACTTTCGACCCCGTTTTTGATCATGAGCGACTTTGTTATGAACAGTCCACACAATTTTCTTTTGAAATATTTTTAAACAGCACAAAAATCCCAGTCGAAAAATAAAATTCAACAAACAACGGAGTCCATTATTTCCGCGAATATTTTCCAGCCAGTTTAAATGACATATTTTCGCAGCAAAAAAAGCCCCTAAATGACCGCGAAGAACTTGATCCATTCCAACAACCCGAAATTTATCGGAAATCGTTTTTGTTAAATTTCCTAGATAAAAATTTTCCTCTGTCTTTGCCTGCGGAAAGAGAAGAACCGTTTTCAATATCACCCCAACTTCAACAACTTCTTATACGCCCCGATAAGCTTCGGCTTTTCAAAATCCCACGAAAGTTCGGTCTCGACACGTTTGCGTCCAAAAGCTCCCATTTTCGCCGCATCAGCCGGATGTTCCAAAAGCCAAACAATCTTATCGCCAAAATCTTCTACACTTGCATTCTCGGCATAAAGCGAAGCGCCTTGTGCGGAAAAACGACCTTCCTTTAAATCGTATTGGACAATCGGCTTGCCGAACGCCATGTATTCCATGATTTTATTCATCGTCGATTTATCGTTCATTTCGGAAGGCACATCGGGATTGACACAAACATCCGCCGTGTTCAAGACATCTGCCAAATATTCATTCGACACGCGTCCCGGAAACTCCACAAATTTTTCAAGCCCTTTTTGACGGTTTAATGCTCGCAGACCTTCTAAAGAAGGACCTCCACCCATGACGCAAAAGCGAACATCCTTCCGGTTCAGTTTATTTACAATATAATCCGCAGAATCCAATAGCAGTTCAACGCCTTCCTGCTTTCCCATTACCCCTACATAGCCTACCAGATATTTAAAGCCTTGTTTTACGGCAGGTTTAGCGGGGCCTACCGCCAATTTTGAAATATCTGGACCGCTACGAACAATCGTCACGTTTTCCGGCTTCATTTTTCCTCGCCGGATGGCGATTTCTTTATAGGATTCATTTGTCGCAATGGAATGCGAGGCGAAGAAATAGGTCAACCGTTCAAAAAAGATCATCGCCCGATATCCCCAATTTTTCTTGCCAAATTTTGCAAGCCACAACTCCGGGTTTATATCGTGGTGATCAAACAAAAGTTTGCATTTTGTAAAAGCAAGAAATGGCAATGCGGGAATGAAAAGCAAATCAGGGGGATTGCAAATATGAACAACATCCTGGACGCCATGTTTATGAAAAATTTTCATCAACAAACGAAATTCATGAAACAAGGCTGTTCCGTATTCAAAAAGATACTCGATTGACCGTTCCGCTTCTTTTAAAGGATGTCTATAAATTTGGATTCCGTTAAGCGTCTCTTCCGATTCCGGAGAAGTCTTCGTTTTAGGACAAATTACGCAAACCTCAGCTCCAGCATCGTGCAAGGCATTTGCCTCCTGCCAAACACGACGGTCAAAAGGAACAGGAAGATTCTCGACGACAATGGTTATTTTTTTTCCATGAAGTTCCTGTTTCATTATTTTGTTTACCAGCAAAGACCTTCGTAATTTTTCAAGGAAAGAACCGATTCGTCTTTCAAACGCACTAAATCCAAAAAGCGGATTTTAGGATTTTCATAAATCATCTTAGGTAATTCCGGATTCTTGACAGCAATAATAATCAGTTCCGCCTCATCGCATAAATTATTGATATCGCTTTCCAATAAATGGACCATTCCTTTCGGCAGTCGAGAACCAATGTCTTCCCCCTGCGCCTTGGCGAGGTTCAAAAAACGATCGTAAATTCTCAAGGAAAATCCATTTTTCAAAAGAGTATCCGCTAATGCGACAGAAGCGGAATTCCGTAAATCATCCGTACCAGCCTTAAAAGTTAAACCGACAAGGCCTATTTTCTTCTTGCCGCTATCAAAAACCACCTTCAATACACGATCAACATGCTTTTGGTTGCTTAAATCTACGGAAGAAAGGAGCGGGACTTGGACATCATGGCTTGACGCCAAATAATTCAATCCCTTTAAATCCTTAGGCAAACAAGACCCCCCATAAGCAAACCCCGGCATAAAATACACCGGAGAGATATTCAGCTGGGAATCCTTGCAAAAAAGCTTCATTACTTCATGACTGTCTATGTCAAGTTGCTTGCAAATAGCCCCCACTTCGTTTCCAAAGGCAACTTTCATTGCATGAAAAGAGTTGTTTACGAATTTAATCATCTCGGCAACACGAGGCAACACTTCTATAATTTCACTATTAAGCGGAGAATATAGCGACCGCATGATATCGCGAGCTTTCGCACAATCACAGCCAATCACCGTGAGAGGGGGATTCATGAAGTCTTCTACAGCTTTACCTTCCCGTAAAAACTCGGGATTTGAAACGACAGAAAAATCCACATCTAATTTTTTGCCGGACAATTGCTCTAATTTTTTTCCAATTCGCTCATTGGTTCCGGGAGGAACCGTACTTCTTAACACCACCAGATGGAAATCGTTCTTTTTTAAAAGCGCCCTGCCGATATTCTCGACAACAGAGTCGATAAACTGCAAATCCAGCCCGTCTTTATCCGTTACAGGCGTTCCAACACAAATAAAAGAAATATCCGATTCTAGGACAGCTCTCTCGGCGGATTCCGTGGCGGAAATTCTGCCAGACGAAAATCCTTCGGCAATCAATTCGTCAACATCGCGTTCCACAATCGTCGGACGCCCTGAAGAAATCAGGGCGACTTTCCGAGAATCCACATCACAGCCAATAACACTGTATCCTAATTTAGCAAAGCAGCCAATGCCTACACAACCAACATAACCCAGTCCAAAAACGCTAATTTTTCTCATATAAAAACCAATCTAAGCTATTCCGCCTCACCCTTTCCCACATTCGCCACGTCGAATCCGATTTTACGGAGAGCGGATGCGTCAAGGATATTTCTTCCGTCAAAGACGAACGCCGGTTTTTCCATGCCCTTGTAGATGCGCTTCCAGTCGAGTTCCGCAAAGCTCTTCCACTCCGTGCAGACGACAACCGCATGGGCGCCTTCGGCGGCCTTGTAAGGGTCCTCTTCAAACACGACTCGGTCGAGAACATCTTTCAGGTCTCGCTTCGCATCGGGGATCGCCTTCGGGTCGGTAACGACCGGGCGGGCGTGTTCGGCGATCAAGTCGCGCACGACGAGATTTGCCGGACTTTCGCGGGTATCGCCCGTGTTCGCCTTGAAGGCAAATCCGAAAACGGCGATTTTCTTGTCGGCAATCGTGTTGAACATGCGTTCGAGCATCCGGCTGGTGACGCGGTGCGTCTGCCATTCGTTGATCTTGACAACGCTTTCCCAATAGGCGGCGACTTCGGGGAGACCGTAATACCCGCACAGGTAAACGAGGTTCAGGATGTCTTTCTTGAAGCAGCTTCCGCCAAAACCGATCGAAGCCTTGAGGAACTTGGAACCAATCCGATGGTCCTTTCCCATGACAAAGGCGACTTCATCGACATCGGCACCGGTACGCTCGCAGAGAGCGCTGATCGAGTTGATCGAGCTGATGCGCTGCGCAAGGAACGCGTTTGCCGTGAGCTTCGTGAGTTCGGAACTCCAGAGGTTCGTCGTGAGGATTCTCTCGCGCGGGACCCAGTGGGCGTAGATGTCCACCACCTTGGCGAGAGCGGCAAGTCCCGATTTCGTCTGGTGGCTGCCGATGAGCACGCGGTCCGGTTCGAAAAGATCCTGGATGGCGGTGCCTTCGGCGAGGAATTCCGGATTGGAAAGGACTTCGAAATGCAGCCCCTTGTCGTTTGAATTCAAGATGCGCTCCATCGCAGCGGCAGTGCGGACGGGAAGCGTCGATTTTTCAACGATGATCTTGTCCGAGGAAGCGACTTCGAGAATTTCCCGGGCGGTCTTTTCCCAGTATTGCAGGTCGCTCGCCTTGCCCGCGCCCTGTCCAAATGTCTTGGTCGGCGTATTGACAGAAACGAAGATGATGTCCGCTTCGCGAACCGCATTCGGGATGTCCGTGCTGAAGAAAAGATTCCGTCCGCGAGCGCGCTTGACGACTTCGTCCAGACCGGGTTCAAAAATCGGGAGATTTTCCCCATTCCAAGCGTCGATGCGAGCCTGGTTGATATCGACAACCGTCACTTTCACGTCCGGGCACTTGTCCGCGATGACGGTCATCGTCGGTCCGCCGACATAGCCGGCGCCGATGCAAAGAATTTTCGTCGAAAAATCCATCATAGCCTAAAATTTAAAACTTTTTTGGTAGGATATATCCCAGTCAAAACCGGCTACCCCCCAAAAGTCCACCCCGTTTTCGCCAGAGACGTGATCCAGATTACGGTATTTGCGGATCCCCCCGCCAAGACGCGCCCGAAGCCCGCCAAAAAGGAAAATCCGATAGGTTAGATCGGCGACATACTGCCGTTCCACGATTCCCGACAAGGTACGCTTCGCCGAAAGCGCCTTGTCATAATCCGTATAAAGTTCCTTGTCACCCTGTCTGAGCCAGGCGAATTCCGCATTCCATTCATGTCGTCCGAGCGTCCATTCGATTGTAAGCCACAGATCCTTCGCATCGGGGCCGCGCCGATACCCGAGCGGATAATCGACAAAGAACATGTCCGCAAAATCGGGATCCGACTGGGAGCGATAGTTGGAGCGATACATGCGGCGGCTCGAATACTTGAGAAGCGGGAGCCGTTCATTTCCCGCGGCGGGATCCGTGAGCACAGCGTCCAACCGGAAGCCGAAAGTTCCAAATCTGTCCGTCTCGATTGTCTGGCGATAGCCGACCAGATGGCTCAAGATGTTCCGCGTCGAATTTTTCCCGGTTTCCCCGACAGGGCTTTTGATGTCGTCAATTCCTAGCTGGTAGTAAAAGCTCGATCCGCGAATCGGGCGGAGTCCCAGTTCGAGCGTAGCATTCGCCTTCGTGTATCCAGTCGCATAGTTGTCGTGCCAGAACATGAACGGGTTGATGGTCCGAAACTCGACCTGCTTGCCGCCGATAACGGACTGTTCGATAACATAGAACCAGATGCGCCCAAAATCCACGCCCAGACGGTGATAGACAAGCGTCTTGTACGGTTCCGCATAGATGCGGTTCCGCTGGTTGTCGATTTGCAGGTTGGCCTGTTCCCAGGATTCGGTCGATGAATCGACTTCTCCGCCAGGCTCGGACGGCGTTCCGTGCAGATGCGAATTTAACGAGCTGATGAAAAAATCGTAGCGAAAAAATCCCAGCGAAAAATTCCAGAGAATCGCATCGTGATAGGGCGCGCCTCCCAAGGCAATCGTGTTGGGAGAAGGTCCCATATCCGGCTTGAAGCGGCCTGCCTGGACAAATCCCACGCCGTATTCCCATTTCGCAAATCCCTCGATCGGGACATTGATGTCGAGGTTGTCCGGCAAGTAGGTCGTATTCGTCGAAAGGTCATCCTCGTACCACGCTTCGATATCCTTTCGGAGCGGCAGGTTGAAATAGACGGTGAAATTTCGGTAGCGGCCGCCGAGATACAGTTCGAGCATCGGATCGATGGTTTCGTACTGGCGGCCAGTTTCTAGCGGAATCTGCAGCCCGCGCCAGTTTTCGCCGTAGCGATCGATCGTATCCGCAGCAAAGTTCATCGCCTTGGGCGCCCCGTAAAACCCGACGGCGATTTTCGATCCGACAAAGACGGACGTTTCCGAGAATGCCGACACGGAAAACAGGGCAAACGAAAGCACTATCGATTTTACAAGTCGCACGATTTTAAAAATATAGACTGTTTTAGATATGGGATATGAGTTGTGTTAGAACTTAGTGAATAGTTGATAGTGGATAGTTGAGAAAATCAGGAAACAGAAGACAGGAATCAGGAATACGGAATTAGGAATGCGGAATTGACGTTTTAGCGAACTGTAAGTTGTCAGGAATCAGTTGTTTGGCGGGAAGCGGGACACGGTTGGCGGAATACGGTGCATCTGAGCGGGCTTTTATTTTTAGCGGTCATCTTGGAGGAATGGCTATAAAT
>JBNMGX010000011.1:0-20557 GCA_050872465.1 Hallerella sp. | reverse complement strand
TGTACAGGAAATTCGGTAAAGCGATTTTCGGAAAACGATGAACGGGAAAAAATTCCTTCTTGGGAGGATGCGGGCATTCGCTGGCCTGTGGCAGAAAATTCAGTCCGCTTCGTTTCCCTTTCCGACGATGACGCTTCGCTAAAAAAGAGGAATGCAGAAATCTCGGTGGAAAAAATTCTCGGGAAGTGGGCGGATGCCTTTTGTTCGGATTTGGTAAATCTTACGAATGCGGTAAATCCGACGACGGAAATTGCCGATGGGAAAAACGGCGAAAAGTCTGAATACGAGGTTCGCCAAGAACTTTGGATGGCTGCCGAAAGGGCGCGTATTCTGTCTGCGGAGCGACGTGGCGTCCAAGGCGTGGAAACCATCAACCGGATTATCTGTTCCAAAATCCGGAAAAAATTTTTGACAGATGGAAATGTATCCGCGTCCCGGTATTTTCCCGGGCAGATTCTGATGTTCACTAAGAACCAGGCGGATTTCAAACTTTTCAACGGGGATTCGGGAATCGTCGTGAAAAACGCCGAAGGCTTGGATTATCTGATGATCCAAAAAGGGAACGAGTTTCCCTGTTATCCGCTTTCTCTGTTCCCGAGCGACTCCCTGGAAACGGCCTTTGCGATTACGATTCACAAGTCGCAGGGTTCGGGCTACAGCAATATCCTCATGTTCCTTCCGCTGCAAAGCGGGCATCCGCTCTTAAACCGGCAAATTCTCTATACGGGCGTGACTCGTGTGAAGATGGGCGCAAAAATCCCAGGCAGTCTTACGCTGGTCGCTTCCAAGGCTCGCCTGCTTGAAGCGCGCCGAACGCGGGCAGAACGCAATACGGGAATCTGGATGAATCGGTGATTTTGCAATTCTTTTTGCAAAGGTTTTCTGGCTGGAATAAATTTTTACGAAAGTTTTCCTTGCAGAAGAAATTGTAAAATATATTTTCCCTTGAAAAGAAAGGATGTCTCTATGCGATTCTTGAAAATTTTCGCCCCGCTTGTTTTTGGACTTGGCATGAATGCCGTCGCTTCGGAAAATTACACATGGGGAAATGTCCGCTTTGACGGAGGCGGTTTCGTCAGTGCGGTCATTTTCCATCCGAAGGCGGAAAACGTTCTCTACGCCCGGACCGATGTCGGCGGCATTTATCGTTTTGATTTTTCAAGTTCCCGCTGGATCCCGCTGATGGACTGGATTTCCGAAAACGACAAAGGGCTGTATGGAACGGAAGCGTTTGCGCTTGACCCGACGGACCCGAAACGAATTTACGTACTTGCGGGAACCGGATATTTTAGCCAAGGCCGCACGGCGATTCTCCGGAGCGAAGATTACGGGGCGACTTGGGATACAAGTTACGTGGAAATGCTCGCCCACGGAAACGGCATGGGACGTCAGACTGGCGAAAAGCTTGCCGTCGATCCGAACAAGCCGAACATTCTTTTTTGCGGAAGCCGCACCAAGGGACTTTATCAAAGTACCGATTACGGCAAGACCTGGACACGCGCTTACGAAATCGCCCTGTCGAACGCCGAAGGAAACGGTCTCACCAATGTAAACGGAATCAGCTTTGTCCTCTTCGACGCATCGCAGGGAACGCTCGCCGACGGTTCAACGAAAACGCTCTACATGGGGATCTCCGCAACAAGCAAGAATCTTTTCGTTAGCCATGATGGAGGTAAAACCTGGAGCGAAATCTCCGGCGGTCCCGAAAACCTGATGCCGCATCGCGCAAAAATCGCCGACGGAAATCTCTTTCTGACCTATTCGAGTTCGGAAGGCCCTCATTCCGTGAGCCGTGGCGCGGTCTATAAATACGCAATCGGAAGCGGAACCTGGACAAACATCACCCCTTACCAGGACGGAAGTACGACGGCGCGGATGGGAGACGGCAGCCAGTCGGCGAGCCATGGCTTTGGCGGAATTTCCATCGACCCGAACGATGCAAACCACATCGTCGTTTCGACGCTCTGCTTTTACGGTGGCAGGCATTTCTTTGCGGATAGCTCGGACGGCTGGGGAGACCGCATCTATGTGACGACTGACGGTGGTAAAACCTGGACGCATGGGCAGGACTATAACGCCGGTGTGAACGTCGATGCGAACGGAACCGCTTGGATTCCGGGCAATGCGATTCACTGGGCGGGTTCCATCGAATTCAATCCGTTTAATACCAAGGAAGCCTGGGTGACGAGCGGAAACGGCGTTTTTCAGACAGATGATATTACGGCCAGTGTGCCGCTTTGGAAATTCCAGTCGAAGGGCATTGAAGAAACGGTGCCGCTAGATATTGTCAGCGTACCGGGCGGTCCGCTTGTCACGGCAATCGGAGACTATGACGGCGCAGCCTATACGGATATAAACCAGAGCACGCCGCGGCATTTTCCGCATATCGGTACGACGAACAGCCTGGGGTATGCGCCGCTTGCGAATGCTTTTGTCCGCACCGGGCATGTGACGGACTATTCATCGGGAACGGGCATCAGTTCGGACGTGATGTATCGCTCGGATGACGGGGCTTTAACCTGGACAAAGCTCGAAACGACCCTCAAAGGTTCGCAGGGGACGCTCGCCATGTCCGCAGACGGCAAGGTGATTCTGCATCGGCCCGATAACAGCAACAATGTTTTCCGTTCAACGGACAACGGCAAGACGTGGATGGAAGTGAAAGGGCTTGACGGTCAGAGCCAATATGCGCGCATCACTCCCGATCCGGTAAATCCCGAAAAGTTTTATCTGGTGGATGCCCAGGGTTACTTGAAACTTTCAACAGATGGCGGGGCGACTTTTGCGAATGCGGGAACCCGTTTACAAAATGACGCTTCGGGCGAGTATTACAACGGGGGAGGCTTGATTCGCACGGTGCCCGGCAGGGAAGGCCATCTCTGGGTTCCACTGGACCAGTCGCAGGTATGGCTTGCCAAAGGCTATTCGGAAAACGGTCTCGCCTATACGGAAGACGGTGGCACTACGTGGAACCGGGTCGCTGGGGTTTCGACGGCGATTGCCGTGGGAGTGGGCAAGGCGAAGGAAGGCTCCGACTACGAGACGATTTTCATCTGGGGAATCGCCGGAGGTGCGGACAATCCGCTGGGGATTTACCGCTCGACGGACAAGGGCAAAACCTGGATTCGCGTAAACGATGATGCGCACCAGTATGGCGGCCCGGGCAACGGCAACTTTGTACAGGGCGACATGAACCATTTCGGCGTCGTCTATATGAGTACGATCGGAAGGGGACTTGTTGTCGGCGGACCGGAAGGTTCCATTGTGCCGATTCCTTCGACTTTCCCGATTAAAAATCCAGCGGTATCGATGCGGTTGGAGGCAAAAAATCTTTCCGTAAGCGCTCCAGCCAAAAGTACGCTTCTTCTGTTCAATGCAAACGGGGAGCTTTGCCTGCGGCAAAATGTCGGGATGAACACGAATGTTTCGCTGGGAAAACTAGCGTCTGGAAAATGGCTTGCCAAGGTCGTTTCGGCAAGTGGAAAAACGCTTTTTGCCCAGATGCTTTCGCTCCGATAGTTTTGCTAAAAGGATGATAAAAAAGCCCGCTAGACGGGCTTTTTCTTCATATAAATTAATTTCTAACTCTATCCGCCGACGAAATCGCTGATGCGGTCCAGAGATTCCTGCGAAAGGATGTGTTCCATCTTGCAGGCGTCTTCGTTGGCGATTTTTTCGTTGACGCCCAATTTCAAAAGGAGTTTCCGAAGCAGAAAATGCCGGGCGAGAACTTTTGCCGCAGCCTGTTTCCCGGCGGGGGAAAGCGAAATGCCGGTATAAGGTTCCTGATTGACCAGCCCGAGTTTTTTCAGTTCGTTCATCGCCTTGTTGACGGAAGGCATCTTGACGGAAAGCCTTTCCGCGATATCCTTGACATGGGCGACATCCTTGTTTTCTAAACAGAGAATGTGGACCATTTCAAGGTAATCTTCGAGGCTCTGGGAGAGTTTTTGTGTTTCGGGCATTCGCGTTCGATCCTTTTGTTAGCTTTGTCTAATTATAGTAATCGGTGGTTGAAAATGCAAGGTGGAGTGATTTTAAAACAGCGGGTATTTAGGGAACAGGGAGTAGTGTGGAGGCCGAGGACATTTAAGCTTAGTGACCAGTGGTCAGCAGGCAGTGATCAGAATCGCGGACGTCTAAGTTTAGTGGTCAGTGTTCAGTGGGCAGAACCGCAGATATCTAGATTTAGGGATTAGGGAACAGGGAGTAGGGAATAGTTCGCAGACGTCTAGGCTTTTGGGAAGCGTCTAGCGGAACACGGGATGAGGGGACTTGAAGCGAACAGAGTTCTCTAAGTTCTAAAATCTCAGATCTGAGCTCTGATCATGCTCCAGGATGGTCGCAAAAAAAATAAAAGTCCGCTCAGGCATTCCTCTTCCCGTGTCCCATGTCCCGTTTTATCACTGATTTCTGCTTCCTGATTCCTCAACTCTCAACTATTAACTAATAACTAGCAACTATTCACTAAACTCTGACGCCCGCTTCCTTTCAAACAACTGATTCCTGTCTCCTGATTTCTATTAACTCTCCACTAATAACTATCAACTAATCCCTATTCTCATCTCCCCAATCCCGACAACCGATTTCCGGCATCAAATTTTCCAAATCGAGCAGACGGCAGACGGAAAATTTTTTAGATGTTTAAATATGAAAATTTTTCAAACTTTTATCTTGGCGATAGGCCTTGCTTTTTTACCGCTCGCCGCAGAAGAACTTGAACCGATGGATTCCGAAGACCGCTTGACCGCCCAGGAAGAGGATTTGCGCTCCATCAAGGATTCTTACGATAGCCGGATCAACGGAATTATGGAAGAGATGGGTGATAACGGTGCGGAAGCCTGGTTTGCGGCACGTGCGGCGGGAAACTATGCGAGTTGGAAAGATATCGGCTTTGAACTTCCCGAAGTGAAAATGTTTACCGTGAAGGAAGTGCCTTACGGATTTTCGGTGAAGGGAAAAGGACGTTCGCAAGAAACGGCGACGGTTCTTGTCTATACGCGGGACGAAGATTTGTATTATCGCGTCACGGTCGGAAAGAATGCATCGTTTGATTTTAAGCGCATGGTGCAGGCGGTTTTTGAATCGGACAGCGAATTTTCCTATCGCGAGGGAACGCCGTGCAACAGCCGGGCCGTTTCCTGTCTAGGCGGATACGAAAAGGGAACTTCCGGCAAGCAGAAAAAATAAGGAGATATCATGGCAGAACTCGGTACGATTGGAACGCCTCTTTCAAAAAGCGCAACGCGCGTTCTTTTTTGCGGGGCGGGAGAGCTAGGCAAGGAAGTTATCATCGAGATGATGCGGCTCGGCGTCGAAACGATAGCGGTCGATCGCTATGCAAATGCGCCGGGAATGCAGGTCGCTCATCGGTTTCATGTCGTGAACATGCTGGACGGTGCGGAACTTCGCCGAATCGTCGAACTCGAAAAGCCGGACTACATCGTCCCGGAAGTCGAGGCGATTGCGACCCCGACACTCGTGGAACTCGAAAAGGAAGGCTATCATGTGATTCCGACGGCGATGGCGACGCGGCTGACGATGAACCGCGAAGGAATTCGTCGCTTGGCGGCAGAGGAACTCGGTCTGAAAACTTCGCCGTATCGCTTTGCGGACACGGAAGAGGATTTCAAGAATGCGGTGAAGGCGGTAGGGATTCCCTGCGTCGTGAAGCCCGTGATGAGTTCGTCCGGGCATGGACAGAGCACGGTCAAGTCCGAAGCGGATATCGATCGGGCGTGGAACATTTCCCAGAGCGAAGGCCGCACGGGAAAACCTTCGCGCGTTATCGTCGAGGGCTTTGTTCCGTTTGACTATGAAATCACGATGCTCACGGTGCGCCATGTCGGCGGAACGAGCTTCTTGGAACCTGTGGGACATCACCAGGTGAACGGTGACTACCAGGAGTCCTGGCAACCGCAACCGATGAGCGCAACTGTTCTCGAAAAGGCGCATGACATTGCGAAGAAAATCACGGATGCGCTCGGAGGCCGCGGAATCTTTGGCGTGGAGCTTTTTGTCTGCGGCGAAGACGTCCTGTTCAGCGAAGTCAGCCCGCGTCCCCACGATACGGGAATGGTGACGCTTATTTCCCAGGATCTTTCGGAGTTTGCGCTTCATGCTCGGGCCATTCTCGGCCTGCCGATTCCGAACATCGCTTTTCGTGGACCGTCCGCTTCGAAGGCTATCGTCATCGAAGGCGAATCCGACCAGGTTCGCTTTGAAAACCTGGCGAAGGTTCTGGAAACTCCCGATACGGGCATCCGGCTGTTTGGAAAGCCGACCGTCGGCGGGCATCGTCGCATGGGTGTTTTGCTCGCACGGGCTTCTTCGGTGGAAAAGGCCGTGGAAACGGTCAAGGAAATGCGCGAAAAGTTGCAAGTCAAACTGTAAAAAGATTTTTATCTCTGAGGAAATCCGGTGTCCGAACCCCGCAAACTTTTTCTTCTGGATTCTTTTGCCCTCGCCTTTCGGATGTTTTATGCCTATGCGAAGAATCCGCTGGTGAATAAAAACGGAGACGACGTTTCCCTGGTGCACGGTTACTGGGGAACGGTTCTCCGCATCTTGTCAAAACACAAGCCGACGCATTTTGCGATTGTGTGCGATGTCGGCGCCCCGACCTTTCGGCATGAACTTTACCCGGAATATAAGGCGAATCGCGGACCGATGCCGGAGGAAATGGCGAAGCAGATGCCGATGCTCAACGAGGTCATCCAGGCGAGCGGAATCCCGATGCTTTCGGAAAAAGGCTTCGAAGCGGATGATGTGATGGCCGCGGTTGCGGAAACCGCTTACCGGGAAGGTTTTGAAAAAATCTTTCTCGTGACAAAGGACAAGGACCTTTCCCAGATCGTGAACGATCGGATTCATCTGTATCAGCTGGAAAAAGGTGCGGACGGCATTGATTTCGGGCCGGAAGAGGTCGAGGAAAAATACGGCGTCCCGCCTGGACAGATACGCGACTACCTCGCCCTGATGGGAGATTCCTCGGATAATGTTCCGGGCGTTGCAAAGGTCGGTCCCAAGACAGCGGTTTCCCTCCTGGAAGAGTTCGGGAATATCGATAATTTGTACGCAAACCTGGACAAGGTGACGAAAAAAGGCTTGCATGACAATCTGGAAAAGGGAAAGGAAAACGCTTTCCTTTCGCGGGAACTTGTCACGATCCAGTCTTCGCGGGGTTTTAAAGGTTCGCTGGGCGAACTCGAATTTCGCGGAATCGAAAGCGATGCGCTTGAAAAGATTTTTCGGGAAAACGAAATCAACAGTCTGGTCCGCCTTCTTGACAGCGTTCCGTCCAAGTCGGGATTTTCCCCGGAGATGCCCCAGAGGAATGCGAAGCCTTTTGAAACGGTCGTTGTGCGGACGACGAAAACTTTTCAGGAAATGTCCGCGGCGGTCGAGGCTTCTCCGTCTCCGGCGATTTCTGTTGTCTATGACGGAACGCGTCCTCTCGCAACGGCGATTGTGGGCGTGGCTCTTTCCGCCGAACCGGACAAAGGCTTTTACGTTCCGCTCGGACACACGGATGACATGGGAATCCCGCTGAACAATATCGACACGGAATATTTTGCGGACTGGTTCATTCCGGCGTTTACCGTCGCCGAGAAGCCGTGGCGAATGTTTGCCGCGAAATCCGCCTTGCATGTCCTTTCGTGGGCTTTTGACGAAAAGGTCCTTCCTTCGCAAATTCGGGATGCTCAAATCGGAGCGTGGATGCTTTCCCCGGGAGAATCCAAATACGAACTGGAAGAGCTTTGCCGTCGAAACGGTTTGCGGGAAATCGGTTCGCGAAAGGCGCTTGTCGGGCATGGGAAAAACGAAATTCCTTTTTCGCGCGTGCCTGTCGAAGAGATGGCGGAATATGCTGCCCGGTCCGCCGCTGCGATTTTCGAATTTTGGGATATCATTCGGCAAAAGCTCGAAAAGAGCGGACTGGAAAAGCATTTTCTGGAAACGGAAATGCCGATTCTCAAGGTCCTTTTCGCGATGGAGGAATGCGGCGCGGCCATCGACGAGGATGCGCTCAAAAATCTTTCTGCGGATTTTTCGAAGCGGATTGAAGAGACCGAGGAAAAGGTTTACGCGCTTTCCGGCGGGAATCCTTTCAACATCGCTTCTCCGAAACAGCTTGCCGAAGTTCTCTACGACGATCTGGGATTGAAGGTGCTGAAGAAGACGGCGACGGGGCGCAGCACGGACAGTGCGGTCCTGGATCGTCTGCTGAATGAGTTCGAACTTTCCGAACGGGAAACCGCCCTCATCGAAGCGATTCTGAATTACCGCGAACTGAAAAAGCTCCAGAACACCTACATCGAAGTTCTCCCGACGCTCGTGAACAAGGAAACGCACCGGATCCATACGAACTTTGTGCAGTGGGGA
This sequence comes from Hallerella sp., assembly GCA_050872465.1. Lineage (GTDB taxonomy): Bacteria > Fibrobacterota > Fibrobacteria > Fibrobacterales > Fibrobacteraceae > Hallerella. The sequence continues at coordinate 12,172 of JBNMGX010000011.1, read as the reverse complement.
ACGGCGACGGGGAGGCTTTCGAGCCGCGAACCGAACCTGCAGAACATCCCGATCCGCTCCGAGGAAGGGAAAAAGATTCGGGCGGCGTTCATTCCGGGCGAGAAGGAAAACGCAATCCTTTCCGCAGACTATTCGCAGATCGAACTGCGGATGCTTGCGCACCTTTCCGGAGACGAAAAGCTTGTACAGGCGTATAACGACGGGGTGGATATTCATGCGCTGACCGCCGCTGCGGTTTTCGGGAAGCTCCCGTCCGAGGTGACTGCGGACGAGCGTCGCCGGGCGAAGGTGGTGAATTTCGGCGTTCTCTATGGGATGACTCCGTTCCGGCTTTCGCGCGATCTGCATATTCCGATTGCCGAAGCGAAAATGTTCATCGACGGATACTTTAATTTGTACAAAGGCGTCGAGGCTTACGTGGAACGCATCAAGGCTTTTGCCCATGAACACGGCTATGTCGAAACGTTGACGGGGCGCCGCCGCGCGATCCTCGGAATCGATTCCGGGGACAGGACCGAGTGCCAGATGGCGGAACGCATGGCGGTAAATACGCCGGTTCAGGGAAGCGCTGCGGACTTGATCAAGACGGCGATGATCCGTGTGGCAAACCGCATCGAAAAGGACTCGCTTCCGCTCCGGATGATGCTCCAGGTGCACGACGAACTTGTATTCGAATGCCCTCGGGAGCAGGCGGAAAGTCTCGGCAAGATCGTCCGGTCCGAAATGGAGCAGGCGATGGTTCTGAAAGTTCCTCTGGTCGCTTCGGTGGGGTTCGGAGCGAACTGGCTCGCTGCGCACTGACATATATTTTCTACATTTGCGCTCACTCGGGCACTGAAGTCCGGGAAAATCAATCACCGGTATGTGAAAAGTCGCTTCGGTGGCCTCAAGGCTTTGCGGCTTCTGCATACCGGGACGTTTAACCGAAAAAAGGAAAATATCATGGCTAATTTGCCTTCCGTCGAAGACCTGCTCGCAGCAGGCGCTCACTTTGGTCACCAGGCTCAGCGCTGGAACCCGAAAATGAAACCCTACATCCTGGCGAAGAAGAATGACATCTACGTCATCAACCTCGACAAGACGATCAAGCAGCTCGAAGAAGCCGGCAAGGTTGCCGCCCGCATCTCCAGCGAGGGAAAGAGCGTTCTCTTCGTCGGTACAAAGCCGACCGCCCGCGCTATCGTAGAAGAAGCCGCCCAGAAGACGAACCATTTCTTCGTTTCGAACCGTTGGCTCGGCGGTATGCTCACCAATTTCCAGACCGTTCGCAAGTCCATCAAGCAGATCGACAAGATCGACCAGATGGAAGCCGAAGGCCTCTTCAAGGAGCTTTCGAAGAAGGAAGTCCTCGATAAGACCCGTCTCCGCGAAAAGATGCTCGGCGTCTTTGGCGGCATTCGCGAAATGGCGACCCTTCCGGGTCTCGTGGTCGTGACCGATTTGCATCACGAACACATCGCGGTTGCGGAAGCCCGCCGTCTGCACATCCCTATCATCGGCATCTGCGACACGAACGTCGATCCGACCCTCGTGGATTACCCGATTCCGGCGAACGACGACGCGGTGAAGTCCATCAAGATTATCGTGGACTACCTGGCGGACAACGTAACGACCCGCTCCGAAGTGGCGAAGAACGCCGACGCGGAATCCGTTGCGAAGAAGTACGATGACGCTCCGGCCCCGCGCAAGCGCTCTTTCAAGCCGCGCAAGGCTATCGCCGAAAAGACCGAAGACAAGTCCGAAAAAACCGAGGAAAAGTAACAATGGCTGTTGAAATTACCGCTGCAATGGTGAACCAGCTCCGCAAAGCGAGCGGTGTTGGAATGATGCAATGCAAGAAGGCCCTGATCGAAGCCGAAGGCAATCAGGAAAAGGCTTTTGAACTTCTCCGCAAGCAAGGCGCTGCAGTTGCCGCGAAGCGTGCCGACAAGGCTGCGAAGGAAGGCCGCGTGTTCCTGGTGAGCCGTGCCGACCGCGCTGTCGCCTTTGAACTCGGCTGCGAAACGGAACCGGTTTCCCAGAATGCGGACTATGTCGCTCTGGCGAACCTCGCTCTCAAGGCTTGCGAAACGCAGGATATCAACTCCGTCGAAGAGCTGAAGAACGCCGAAGTCGATGGCGTGAAGATCAACGACAAGCTGCAAGACGTTCTCGTGAAGATTCAGGAGAACATCGACTTCCGCAAGCTGGGCGTTATCAAGCGTTCCGGTTCGGATGTCATCGGTCTTTACTCCCACATGGGCGGAAAGATCGGCGTTCTCACGCGGCTCACGTTTGAAGGCACTCCGAGCGACAAGGAAGCTCTCGAACGCACCGCAAAGGAAATCGCGATGCAGGCCGCTGCATTCCCGCCGGTCGCCTTGAACAATGCGGCGGTTCCCGAAGAGTTCATTGCGAAGGAAAAGGAAATCGCGCTAGCCCAGATCGAAAATTCCGGCAAGAAGACCAAGCCGGAATTCGCCCAGCGCCAGATCGAAGGCCGCGTCGCGAAGGTCCTCAAGGAAGTCGTTCTCGAAGACCAGGAATTCTTCATTTCCGACAAGAACCCGAAGAAGCTTTCCGTCAAGGATTATCTGCTCGCTGAAGGGGAAAAGCTCGGTGTGAAGAACCTCGCCGTCGTCGATTTCATCCGCTTCGAAAGGGGCAACTAATTTAAACGCGAAAGCGTTGGATTCAAATCGGTCGTCCCCCTGCGGGGGCGACCTGTTTTTCAAAAAAACGATCGGATATGGACATACACGTACAGAACCACCTGGATTCCCGTGGACGGGTAAATCTCGGGAGCTTTTACACTCCGTACAGGTATGTGCTTCTTGTCCGGGACTGGCTTGAAAAATACGGCCTGACAAGCGGGAAAACCGTTCTCGACAGCTCCTGCGGCTACGGAGCCTTTTTTGAATTGCAGGAACATCTGCCGAAAAACAGGTATATCGGAAACGACATCGATTCCCTTGCCGTAAACAGGGTTTCCGAAGTTTTCCCAAAGGTGCAAACGTTCAACAAGAATGCGCTGTTTTCCGTTTCGCGCGAACAGTACGGGATAGAAAATCGGGACTGCCTGGTTGTCGTCGGAAATCCGCCCTATAACGATGTTACGTCGCAGATAAACCAGAAAATCAAGTCTTCCGGCATGGAGATTGATGCGGATATCAGGACGCGGGATTTGGGAATTTCGTCCCTCCTCTCCTACAACAAGCTCGCTGCGGATTACGTCGCCGTCTTGCATCCGCTTTCGTATCTGGTAAAGCGCCAAAATTTTTCTGCGGCAAAGAGATTTTTTGCGAATTACAGGATGCTTGAACATGCCGTCTTCAACAGCCAGGAATTTGCGAACACTTCCAAAACGGTCGGTTTCCCCGTAGTTGTCGCTTTGTATCGGAGGGAACCTTCGGCGGGTCTTTCCTATGACGCTGTTTATCGGATGACGTTCAAGACGGTCGAGGGCAAGGCCTTTTCACTTGCGAACTGGGATTATGTAGCGGATTTCATCCAGAAGTATCCCCACAAGGAACGCTTCGAACCGGAAATCCTGTTTTATACGCTTCGGGACATCAACGCCTTAAAGCGCAGCCGGACGTTCGTCAAGGAACGCTCGGCCAATGCCGTGGATGTAAATCCCGAAAAATTGCCTTATTACTGCTATCTCGATTGTTTCAAAAGGTATGCGGACGTCCCCTATTATATGGGAAATTTCGACGTGCCTTTCGACAAGGCGACATTCCCGGAAATCGAGAAAGCTGTCCTTGCGGTATCGAAGTTCCATCATCCCGAGATATTCGGGAAAAGCCCGCGCCCAAGCGTCGCCGAAGAAAGCGCAGTGGTGGAATACATCGGTAAAATTTTGCAACATCTCACAAATTAACCCCCATACTCTACTATGTCCAAATTCAAACGAATTCTTCTCAAGCTTTCCGGTGAGGCTCTCGCCGGGGAAAAAGGTCACGGCATCGACTCCGAAATTCTGACGTCGATGGCTTCCGAAATCGCAACCGTTGTGAAATCGGGCATCCAAGTGGCGCTTGTCATCGGAGGCGGAAACTTGGTGCGCGGCATTTCCGCGTCTGCGGGCGGGATGAACCGTGCCCAGGGCGATGCGATGGGAATGCTCGGCACGGTGATGAACGGACTGGCGATGCAGGATGCTCTTGAAAAGCAAGGCGTCCCCTGTGTCGTGATGTCCGCTGTCCGGATGGAACCCATTTGCGAATTCTTTGACCGCAGACGGGCCATTTCCCTTTTGTCTGCGGGAACCGTCGTGATTTTCTCCGCGGGAACCGGCAACCCATACTTTACGACCGATAGCGCAGCCGCGCTCCGCGCAAGCGAAGCGGAATGCGACGTAATCATGAAGGCGACGAAGGTCGATGGAATCTATACGGATGATCCGGTCAAGAATCCTTCGGCGACGCGTTTTGACGACATCACCTATTCCGAGGTCATCCGTCGCGGGCTGAAAGTGATGGATACGGCGGCTGTCGCCATCTGCCTCGAACAGAAAATGCCGATTCTCGTGTTCAAAATGACTCCGGGGAACTTGACGAAGGCCGCTGCGGAAGGTAGTTTAGGAACACTCGTGCATTGCTAGTTTGGCAAGGCGCATTCGCAAAGTTTTTAAATTGAGGACCTATGGCCGAAGAATATGAATTGAAAATGCAAAAAGCCGTCGAAGCGACTGAACGCGAATTTTCGAAGATCCGCACCAGCGTCGCGACCCCTGCGATTTTGAACAACATCCGCGTCGATTATTATGGAACGCCCACCCCGATTCCGCAGGTGGCGAAGGTTTCCGTCCCGGAACCGCGCATGCTCCTCGTAACCCCGTGGGAAAAGACGATGGTCGAACCGATCAACCGGGCGATCCTCATGGCGAACATCGGAGTTTCTCCGCTGATGGAAGGCAACGGCATCCGCGTGTCCATTCCGATCCTTACGTCGGAACGCCGCGAAGAACTCGCAAAGCTCGCACGCAAACATGCGGAAGAGGGCAAGGTCGCCATTCGCAACATCCGCCGCGATGCAAACGACGCCATCAAGAAGAACAAGGAAATCGCCGAAGACGAAGCGAAGAAGCGCCAGGAGCAGATCCAGAAGGTGACGGACAGCTACATCGCGAAAATCGACGAGATTCTCAAGCTGAAAGAAGCCGACCTTCTCGAGGTTTAACCGCGATGGCTAACGGACTGAAGCATATTGCCATCATCATGGACGGCAACGGTCGCTGGGCGAGAAGCCGAGGCCTTGAACGTTTCCTGGGGCACCGCAAGGGAACCCAGGCGACGATCGACGCGGTCAAGTTCGGCTGCGATCTGCGGCTGGAACATTTGACCCTCTATGTCTTTAGCTCCGAAAATTGGCAACGCCCTTCCAAGGAAGTCGATTACCTGATGAAGCTCCTTGTGGAAATGGTTCACAAGGAACTTCCCGACCTGATGGAAAAAAACGTGAAGCTCGAGGTCATCGGAAATATCAACCGCTTGCCGGAAGCTCCGCGGAAGCAGCTGCAACACGCGATCGATACGACGTCGAAAAATTCCGGGATGCAGCTGAACTTAGCCATTTCCTATGGCGGGCGTCAGGAAATCGTCGATGCCTGCAAGGCGATTGCCGCCGAGGTCAAGGCTGGGACACTTGCTCTCGAAGCGATCGATGAAAATGTCTTTTCGCAAAATCTGTATCTGAAAGGCGCTCCCGATCCGGACCTGGTCATTCGCACCGGCGGGGAATTCCGCCTTTCGAACTATTTGCTCTGGCAGGCCGCCTACAGCGAATTCTACGTAACCCCGACGCTCTGGCCGGACTTTACGAACGAGGAATTCCAGAAGGCGGTCGATTTTTACAACACGCGCGAACGCCGTTTTGGAAAGGTTCTCGATGAGTAATTTGACAATCCGTATTTTGTTTGCGGTCATCGCCATTCCGGTGACCTTTTTGTTGCTTTGGCTGAACGATATTTCGCGTTTGGCGCTGATGTGCTTTTTGAGCGGGGCCGGAGCCTGGGAGTGGGCGCGGATGGCTTCGAAAATGTATAAGGGACCGTCGATGCAGGCTGTCGCCCCGGTGGCTGCGGTCGCTCTCACGCTTGCCTGGATTTTCCAGTCCGGAAAATTTTTCGGGATTCCTGCGCTTCCGCATCTTGTCGGGATTGTCTTTGTCTGCGTCTTTGCGTTTTACATCGTCATCGCGTTTTCCAAGGTTTCCATCGACCATCTGTTCCCGTGGCTTGCCATGCAGCTCGGCGCTCCGCTTTACCTCGGTCTCTGGGGTGGGCTCGATGTCTATCTGCTCGGGTCGGGAAACGGTTCCCTCGAACATTCGTACAAGTTCATCCTGGTGATGACCGCGATGTGGGTTTGCGACACGATGGCGTATTTCGGGGGAAGGCTTTTGGGAAAGCATCGCATCGCGCCGGAAATCAGCCCGAAGAAAACCTGGGAAGGCGCCGTCTGCGGAACACTCTTTGCAATCGGCTGGGTGATGTTCTTTGCCCCGTCGGTATTTGGTTTGAACGATGCCATGTCGGCGGTCTTGGGCATTGTTCTCGCCATTGCGGGGCAGGTGGGCGACTTGCTCGAATCGACGCTCAAGCGCTGGTCCGGCACAAAGGATGCAAGCCAGATTTTTCCGGGGCACGGCGGCGTCCTCGATCGGGCGGATTCCTTTTTCCTTTCGGCGCCGGCTGTCGTGCTGGTGATGACTTTTATCAACGGATCGGTCTAAAATGAAGCAAGTCTGTCTTCTGGGGGCAACAGGTTCGATAGGAACTTCGACCATCGGTGTTTTAAAGCAGCATCCCGAACGTTTTCGGCTGTATGCGGTGGCTGCGAACAGGAACTGGAAAAGCGTTGCGAAAATCGCCCACGAAATGGATGTGGAACGTTTCTGCATGTTTGACGAATCTGCCGCCAGGGAACTTTCGAAGGAACTGGGAAGGCCTGTCCTCACCGGAATGGAAGGTCTCTGCGAACTTTCGAGCGATCCGAATGTGGATATCGTCCTGAATGCTCTCATGGGCTCCGTCGGCTGCCTCCCGACCCTTTCCGCAATCCGGGCTTCCAAGCATGTCGCGCTAGCGAACAAGGAAACCCTCGTCATGGCGGGCGAAGTCATTACGGATGCGCTACGCGAAAATCCAAAGGCCTGCCTCACGCCTGTCGATTCGGAGCACAACGCGATTTTCCAATGCCTGGCGGACCGTCCAAAGACGGAAGTGGAAAATTTGCAGATTACGGCTTCGGGAGGACCATTTCGCGAATGGCCGTTCGAAAGGTTCAAGGACATTTCCGTCGAAGATGCCCTGAACCATCCGGTCTGGAGCATGGGACGGAAGATCACGATAGATTCCGCAAGCATGATGAACAAAGGCCTGGAAGTCATCGAGGCGCATTTTCTCTTTGACATTCCTTACGAACAAATTCAAGTCGTTGTCCACCCGCAGAGCCGCGTTCATTCCCTGGTGCAGTTTCGCGACGGAAGCCTGATGGCGCAGCTAGGCGCTCCCGACATGAAAATCCCGATCCAGGTCGCGCTCACGTGGCCGGAACGCATTTCGCTCGAAACGGAACGTCTAGATCTTGCGGAAATCGGCAAGCTCACCTTCTTCAATCCGGACCTGGAAAAATTCCGCTGTCTCGCCCTTGCGATGGAATGCGGCAAAAGGGGCGGGCTTTACACTGCGATGATGAATGCGGCAAACGAAGTTCTCGTCGGCGCGTTCCTCGAACGGAAAATCGGGTTCATGGACATTCCGGCTGGCGTGGAAAAGGTCGTGGAGAAGACCCCGACTGTTTCCGGGACGCTTGACCTCGATACGATTCTTTCGGCGGACAAGGAAGCGCGAAGGCTCGCCTCGGGCTTGATTTGAAAATCCCGGACAGAAGAATTTAAGAAGCGGCTCACGGGTCGCTTTTTGGTTAGGCCAAAACCAGAATTTCTACATTGTGACGCATGGACAGTATCCTTTCGAATATCGCGATGTTCGCTTTGGGGCTTCTCAGCCTGAGCTTCCTCGTCTTCATCCACGAACTAGGACATTTTCTTATTGCCAAGTGGAACAAGGTCAAGGTCAAGACCTTTTCCATCGGATTCGGCAAAAAGCTTTTGCGTTTTAAGAAAGGCGAGACGGAATATTGCGTTTCGCTCATTCCCTTTGGCGGTTACGTTGCCATGGAAGGGGAAAATCCCGAGGATGCCGATTCGAACGATCCGAATTCGTTTGTGGCGAAAAGCGTCGGGGCACGGGCGGCTATCGCCTTTGCGGGACCGTTTGTAAACATCGCGTTTGCCTTTCTTCTTTTGGTGGGACTTTACATGAAAGGCGTGGAGGAACCGGAATCGTCCCGTCTGATCGTGGGACTGGTCGCACCGGAAAGCGCAGCGGAAAAGGCCGGAATCCTTCCGGGCGATACGATATTCGAACTCGACGGTCGTCCGACGAACGGCTGGGATGATTTTCGCGAACAGGTCGGTGTACGGCTCGGCGCGAATGTCCCATTGAAGCTAACCCGCGGCGCGGATACGCTTTCTTTGACCCTCGTTCCGCAAGAGATGATTATCCCCGGAAAGGATTCTCTCGCAGACGATATCCATATGGGAGTCGGTGAAGCGGGCGTCTATCCGCGGCATCGCGTCGTCATCAACGGAAAACCCCTTGCCGGTAGTGCGGCGGAAAAGGCGGGATTTCTTCCGGGCGATACGATTGTCGAAATCGACCGACAGAGAATTTTCAGGTATCGGGATGTTGTCGATCTGGTGAACGGTTCCGAAGGGAAGCCTCTCACGGTAACGATTCATCGTGGCGCGGACACGCTCGAAAAGAAACTTTCCGCACTTTATAACCCGGAGCACGGGCGTTACATGATAGGCATCCAGATGACCTACGTAATGTTCAAGGAAACGCATATCGTAAGCCGCAACTTCCCGGATGCCGTTCTCAAGGCCTGCGGCACCAGCTGGAAAATGACGACGAGCGTTTTCCGCTATCTGAAGCGGATGTTCCAGGGGCAGGTAAAGGTCGATGCGATGTCCGGGCCTGTCACGATTGTCGCCGTGATGGGAAATGTCTGGCTTTCCGGCTTCGAAGACTTCCTGATGATTCTCGCGCTCATCAGCATCAACCTGGGAATCATGAACCTCTTGCCGCTAGCGATTACGGACGGGGGAATCCTTCTCTTCCTCTTCATCGAAGCGATCCGCGGCAAGGCGATTTCGCAGGAAAAACAGGCGGTAATCCAGAAAGTCGCCATGGCGCTTTTTATTGCGCTCTTCGTTTTCATCACGTTCCTCGACTTCGGAAAAATCGGACTCTTTTTAAAGTAGGGCGGGAATTTTTTTCCGGGAATTGAACTTTGCGATTGATGCGGAATATTTTTATTCCGTTTCATCAAGGATGTAAATGATTGCTTTGACAAAGAGTGTCGTAAAATTATATGTATTTTTGGAACGCATAAGGAAATAAGACCGAAATGAAGCCGAAATTTACATTCATCGATTTGTTTGCCGGTATAGGCGGTATGCGCTTGGCTTTTGAATCGGCAGGCGGCAAATGTGTTTACACCAATGAGTGGAATAAGTTTTGTCAAAAAACCTATTTTGATAATTTTGGAAATATGCCTGATGGCGACATTACCAAGGTTGATGCAAAAAAGATTCCAGATCATGATGTTTTAGTGGCTGGTTTCCCATGTCAACCGTTTTCTATTGCCGGTGTTTCTAAAAAAAACAGTCTTGGGCGAGCGACCGGTTTTGAGGATAAAACCCAAGGAACATTGTTTTTTGATGTTTGCAGAATTATAAAGGCTAAAAGACCGAAAGCGTTTATGCTTGAAAATGTGAAAAATCTTTGCAGCCATGACAAGGGCAATACATTTAAAGTGATCCAAGAATCTCTTGGTGAATTGGATTACGACATCTTTTATAAGGTTTTAGATGGTCAAAATTTTGTGCCACAGCACAGAGAACGCATTCTTATTATCGGTTTCGATAGGAAATACTATAAAGATAAAGTGAATTTTGAATTTAAAATTATACCTAAGGTTCCAAAGCCAGTCATGAAAGATATTTTGGAAAACAAACCAGATTCAAAATACACTCTTTCCGATAAATTATGGATTTATCTTCAAAATTATGCAGCGAAGCATAAGGCGGCAGGCAATGGTTTTGGGTATGGGATGGCTCCGCTTAATGGCGTATCAAGAACTTTAAGTGCGAGGTATTACAAAGATGGTTCTGAAATTTTGATTGCGCAAAAAAATAAAAATCCGAGGCGTTTAACACCTAGAGAATGCGCGAGACTTCAAGGGTTCCCGGACACTTTTAAAATAACGGTATCGGATGTTCAAGCTTATAAACAGTTTGGTAATTCGGTTGTTGTCCCATTGATGGCTACTGTGGCGAAATTAATAGCATCTCATTTAAAATGAAAATGTTTGGAGGATAAATGCAAAGCTCGTTAGACGCAATAAATTCATCGATTTATGGGGTGAAAACATTTTGCAAATTTTTGTCTGCGAATGATACGAGACCAGACCAAAGTCATCAAGCTGGCATTTATATACCGAAAAATGCTTATTCTATATTATTTGATTCTCCGGGTGTTAAAGAAGAAAATAAAAGTCGAGTAGTAAGCATATTGTGGAATTTTGAGGATTCTTGCTTAACGGAATCTCGATTCATCTATTATGGAAAAGGAACGAGGGACGAGTACCGAATGACTCGAACTCCGGTGTTTAGGCCGGATTATACCGGTGCACTTTTTGTTCTTGTCCAACGGGATTTTGAAAATTATCAAGGTTTTGTTTTAAATAGTGAAGTTGAAATTAATGAATATCTAGATACTTTTGGACTTTCGCCTTCTGAAACAAATGCTTTGGTAAATACAGGTTTAATTTCTCCTACGGCGAATGAAAATACACTAATCAGTGATTTCATTAAGGATTTGGACGCTTCAAAAATTGAGTTTCCGAGTTCGGAAAGAATGTCTGCGGCCGCAAGAGAGATTTGCGATAAAGCTTATGACCATGTTGAATATGTGGTGACAAATCCCGATCAGAAAATTATTGAATGGACGAATGTTGAATACAATGTATTCAAAAGCCTTGAATATTCACGCTATGGAACGATGATAAGAAAAGGATTTACTTCTGTTGATTCTTTTATCAATGTTGCAAACCAGGTTTTGAATCGTCGAAAAAGTCGAGCAGGAAAAAGCTTGGAGCATCATTTGGCTGCCATTTTTAGAGGCAACCAAATCCCGTTTGAAGAACAAGTTGTAACGGAAGGAAATAAGAAACCCGATTTCATATTCCCTTCTGGAAGTGCTTATCATAATTTATCTTTCCCGACAAATAAACTTGTTTCTCTTGCTGCAAAAACGACTTGTAAGGATCGCTGGCGGCAAGTTTTGAATGAAGCCGATAGATTGAAAGACGGTAACAAATATTTGTGTACTCTTCAACAGGGAATTTCGGCAAATCAAATGGATGAAATGGCTGCGGAAAAAGTTGTTCTTGTTGTGCCGAAACCATATATAAAGACTTATCCGAAAGAAAAACAAGAAAGCATATGGACTTTGGGTAAATTTGTTCGGTATGTGAAAAGCTTATAATTTTTTTTGATATATGAAAATCGTGGAGAACTTCTAATGGAAATACACTTGTTTCAAGGATGCAAGGAAAATCCGGGTTGTGGATATTACAAGGGATTGGATTCGGAAGGTCGTTTATTGTTTAGGAAAGATTTTTTATTTGCAACAATAAATATCTTAAGTTTTTTGGGCATTGTGCATAGTTTGAGTTGGGGGGTTAAACAAAATAAGCGGATTGAAAAAATATTTACAAATTCTAAAATTGCATTGAATTGGGTTTATCAAAAAAAATGTGAAACAAAATTGAATCCGAATGAGGAAACGGAATCGCTGTTGACTATTATATTTCGTGCTGAAAAATGGCTTTGTGAAAATCCTATATTGAGTAATATCCAATCACTAGTGTCCACTAAAAATTTAACATAAAAACAGGTCGTTGAAAAGGTCGAGAGTGTTTTCCTCGGCATTTTTCTGTTTTTCGGGTCCTTTTGCAGTCAGAAGTTCCTGAAGTGTGGTCTTGTCGGTCAGCGAAATTCCCAGAATTTGGAGAATTTCGTACAGGGAGCGGTTCAATTTCATGTCGTGGTGGAC
>JBNMGX010000010.1:0-22242 GCA_050872465.1 Hallerella sp. | reverse complement strand
TGCCAAGAATATCGCTAGCGACGATGGCGTGTTTTTTACGCCCAAGTCCTTGGTGAAAATGATCGTGAATGTGCTGGAGCCCGCTTATGGCGTGCTTTTGGACCCTGCCTGCGGAAGCGGTGGCATGTTCGTGCAGACCGGCGACTTTGTGAATGCGGCGGGCATGGCGAGCAACGAAACCATGACCTTTTATGGTCAAGAAAAGGTGGAATATAACGCCCAGCTTTGCCAGATGAATATGGCGGTTCACGGCCTTACCGGAGTCGTAAAATCCGGCGACGAGGCGAACTCTTTTTATCACGACGCCCATAATCTGGAAGGCCAGTGCGATTACGTGATGGCGAACCCTCCCTTTAACGTGGACAAGGTAAAGGCGGAAACCTGCCAGAGCGCCGGGCGCCTGCCTTTTGGTTTGCCGGGTGTGAACAAGAATAAGGAATTTGGCAACGGCAACTACCTCTGGATTTCTTACTTCTACAGCTACCTGAACGAAAAGGGCCGTGCGGGCTTTGTGATGGCTGCATCGGCTACGGATAGCCAGGGCAAGGACAAGGATATTCGTGAAAAGCTGGTGGCAACGGGCCATGTGGACTGCATGGTAAGCGTAGGCAATAACTTCTTTTACACCAAGAGCTTGCCCTGTACCCTTTGGTTCTTTGACAAGGGCAAAAAAAAGGCGATTCAAGACAAGGTGCTGTTCATTGATGCCCGCAACTACTATAACGTGGTGGACCGTACCCTGAATGAATGGACGGAATGGCAACTCAAGAACCTGAATGCCATTGTGTGGCTGTATCGTGGCGAAAAGGAAAAGTACCAGAATTTGCTTGCGGAATACCGCATGGAATTTTCCCGTTATGCCGAGGAAAGTGACGATACAAAACTTTCCAAGATTTTGATCAAGACAGGATCCATCAAAAAGCATTTTGAAGAACTGAAGACGTACCGCGAGGATTTACGTACTCAGGCGAAAGCGGCCGTAGAAAGTGCCGATAAGAAGAGCAAGAAGAAGACCCAGGAAGAATGGGATGCTCGCCTTGCAAATCTTGACGAGATTATCGCCGTGGTCAAGGAAGCGGACTGGCTCTATGAAAAGTTCGGAGACGGCAAGTACAAGGATGTCTTGGGACTTTGCAAAATTGCAAGCCGCGAAGAAATTGCCGAAAAGAACTACAGCCTGACTCCCGGCGCCTATGTTGGTGTTGCCCCCGTAGAAGATGACTGCGTAGACTTTGCCGAACGCATGGCGGAAATCCACCAGGAACTCTTGAAGTTGCAGGATGAAAGCAATTCCCTGATGAAGACCATCTCCAAGAACATGAAGGAGATGGGACTGTGAGATTAGACGCGGAATACGAGAGAGAAAGCGTGTCATTCTGGAGCGAAGCGATAGAATCCATGCTTTTACGAGTCATCCTGAATTCTCTAGCAAGCACAGGGTTGACTCCACGTCATTGCGCGGGCGTAGTGAGCCTGCCACGAGCGAAGCGTGGTGGTGGCAATCCATGGAGGGGCTGAACTGATGGCTTGGGAAAAAGTGAAATTAGGCGATGTGTCAGAATCCTGTCTTGGGAAAATGTTGGATCAACAAAAAAATCGTGGAGAGTTCCATCCGTATCTTGCTAATGTAAATGTTCGCTGGGGTTCTTTTGATTTAGAAGATCTTCCATTAATGAAATTTGAAGATAGTGAACAAGAACGATATGGTTTAAAATATGGAGATTTGGTTGTTTGTGAAGGCGGAGAGCCGGGACGCTGTGCAATTTGGAAAAATCAAATTCCAAACATGAAAATTCAAAAGGCTTTGCATAGAGTTCGCGTTAGTAGCGATATGGATTACCGATATTTATTTTATTGGTTCCTTTATGCGGGAAAAAGAGGTGCTTTAGATCAGTATTTTACTGGTGCAACAATAAAGCATATGCCTGGCGAAAAACTGAAACAGGTTTTAATAGACAAACCGCCTTTAAAGGAGCAAAAACGCATTGCCGACATCCTTTCTGCCTACGACGACCTGATAGAAAACAACCAGAAGCAAATCAAGCTCCTCGAAGAAGCCGCCCAGCGCCTCTACAAACAATGGTTCATCGACCTCCGCTACCCCGGCCACGAAACCACCCTCGTCGTCGATGGATTGCCGGAAGGGTGGAGGACTGTTTCAATACAAGACGTTTGTAAAAACATCGGTGCTGGGGGAACACCTTCGAGATCTCAAAAAAACTTTTGGGAAAATGGAAATATAGATTGGTTCAAGACCCAAGAACTGTGCGATTGTTGGTTGTTTGAAGCTTCTGAAAAAATTTCGGAAGAAGGGCTAAAGCGATCTGCTGCAAAAATGTTTCCTGCAAATAGCATCTTAATGGCTATTTATGCAAGTCCTACATTGGGACGTTTGGGAATATTGACGAAAGAAGCATGCTCTAATCAAGCTGCTTTATGCTTGCAAGCTGACGAATCTAAGGTATCAAACTATTGGCTTTATTTGAAATTGTTTGAATTGCGTGATCGGTTCAATTCAATAGCCCGTGGTGCCGGACAGCAAAATATTAGTGGAATAATTGTCAAAGAAACAGAAATTACTTTGCCTGCTTATTCCGTAATGGAAAATTTCACAGAAATGGTTAAACCATTCTTTGAAAAGCAAAGAACCTTGCAACTTCAAAATATATCTTTAACACAAACTCGCGACCGCTTATTACCTAAATTAATGAACGGCGGCGTTATTTAAGAGAGGATAAAATGTTCAGATTAAAAGATGTGACCATTGAATGCGCAAAATGTCGCCGTAAAAAAACTTTCACGGATTCTCATCGTCAAGTAAAGCCGTTCTCGGTCAAAAACTTTACCACTTCGACCATGGGCTTGTAATAGGCTTCGTTGCGCTTGAGTCCCGTGTAGCCCGGTTGCGGAAGTTGCATAAAGGCACGCACATACGCTTCGAGGGAATCTTCAGGAAGCGCCGTCTGCTTACCTTGAGCGTTTTCTTCGCAATGCTTGTCGCAACAGCCTGCCAAGAGCATCGCAGCCACAGAACCCACCGCAAAAATTTTCGCAATCATACTTTGCTCCCTTTTTAGATTTCTTCATTGTCAAATATAGATGATATCAGATTTCAAAATTCCTATTTTTTAAGCATGATGAATCTAAAGATGATGGAATGCGGCTTTCGGATGATTCTCGAAGGCATGGGCGAAAATCCCGTGCGAGAAGGGCTTTTGGATACGCCGCGGCGCGTGGCGAAGATGTATGCGGAACTCATGACCAGCCTGAATGCGGAAACCGATCCGGCAGAAATATTGAAAACGCGGTTCCATGAAAAATACGACGAGATGATCGTGGTGCCGAACATCGAATTCGCGAGCATGTGCGAACACCACTTCTTGCCGTTTACGGGAAGGGCCTTTGTCGCCTACATTCCGGGAGACTGCGTTGTCGGACTGTCTAAAATTCCGCGCGTGGTCGAGTATTTTGCCCGGATGCCGCAAATTCAGGAGCGGATGACGCGCCAGATTGCGGAACTCATCCAGAGGGAGCTGAATCCGCGGGGCGTTGCCGTTTTGCTCGAAGCGAGCCACATGTGCATGACGATGCGCGGCGTGAAAAAGCCCGGGGCGACGATGGTGACGACGCAGCTTCTCGGACGATTCAAGACGGATGAAAAGACCCGCGCCGAGTTTATGGCACATATCCGTCGATAGACTTGACAAAAATGAAAATTACAAATTTGTAGATTTCACAAAAAGGTATGACTTTTTTGTAAGGCGAAAATTTTAAAACCCCTTTACCGCGCTCCATTTGTCTAGTAATTTTCTTCTTGACGATTGCAGAGGAGATGCTTCTTCTGCGGACGATAGGAGACATATGAAGGCTCAAGGTCTATACAACCCGCAAAATGAACACGACGCGTGCGGCGTTGGATTCGTTCTGAACATGAATGGCAAACGGGAACACGGAATTGTCGAAAAGGGCGTGAAGGTTCTCGAAAATCTCCTCCATCGGGGCGCGACAGGCGCGGATGTGAATACCGGCGACGGCGCAGGGCTTCTCGTCCAAATCCCGGATAATTTCTTTAGGAAATCCCTGAAGATGAAGCTCCCCGAACTCGGCCGCTATGCCGTGGGCATGTTCTTTCTGCCGCAAGATGTGTCGAAGCGTTCCGCGGCAATGGGCCTGGTGGAAAAACTTTCGGGCGAGGAACATTTCAAGATTCTTTCGGTCCGCGATGTGCCCGTGAAGGCGGAAGTCGTCGGCGATACCGCTCGGGCCGTGATGCCTTTTATTTCCCAGGTGTTTCTTCAGCCGGAAAGGGAAATTTCGGGCGAAGCCTTGGAGCGTGCGCTGCTCGTGCTGCGGAAGCGGATGGAACACGAAACGGATCTTCCGGCAGACGGTGCGGACGGATTCTACGTGGCGAGTCTTTCCGCCCGGACGATTGTCTATAAGGGGATGATGACCGCGCCGCAGGTCCCGCTTTTCTACCCGGACTTGAACGATGCGAACTTCGACAGCGCGGTTGCGGTCGTCCACCAGCGCTATTCGACGAATACGTTCCCGAGCTGGCCCTTGGCGCAGCCTTTCCGCTACATGGCGCACAACGGCGAAATCAACACGATCCGCGGAAACCGCAACTGGATGGCCGCTCGCGAAAAGAACCTCGCGTCGCCGCTTTTCGGCGAAGATGTTAGCAAGCTTTCCCCGATCCTCGAAAAAGGTTCGAGCGATTCCGGCAACCTGGACAACGTACTGGAACTTTTGACCTTGGGTGGTCGCGAAGTCGGGCATTCGATGATGATGCTCATGCCGCAGGCTTGGGGCAAGAAGCATGCGATGGGACCGGACGTGCGCGGGTTCTTTGAATTCCACGCGGGAATCATGGAGCCTTGGGACGGTCCTGCTGCGGTCGCCTTTACAGACGGCAAGTGGGTCGGTGCGACGCTCGACAGGAACGGTCTCCGTCCGGCGCGTTACACGATTACGAAAGACGGTTTCATGGTGTTCGCTTCGGAAGCGGGCGTTCTGGAAATTCCGGCAGAGGATGTCGAGGAAAAGGGTTCGCTGCGTCCGGGGCAGATGCTCCTGGTGAACCTGGAAACGGGACGCTTCTACAAGGACAGGGAAGTGAAGACCCGCTTTGCGCGCAAGGAACCTTACCGCCGCTGGGTGAAGGAAAACCATATCGACATCCACGGGTTCTTCAATGCAGTGGGCGAGGTTGCCGTTGACGAATCGACGCTTCTCAAACGCCAGAAGCTTTTCGGCTACACGCGCGAAGATCTGGATCTCATCCTGAACGCGATGGCGTCGGATGGAAAGGAGCCTGTCGGCTCGATGGGTTCGGACCAGCCGCTAGCGGTTCTTTCCGAAAAGCCCCAGCTTCTTTACTGGTATTTCAAGCAACTCTTTGCCCAGGTGACGAATCCGCCGATCGATCCGATTCGCGAAGAGTTGGTGATGAGCCTCATGACGTTCCTCGGGATTCACGACAACGTGCTCGCGGAAGAGCCTTCCCAGGCGCGCCTTGTCAAGTTCCGCTATCCGGTGCTTTCGAACGAGGACCTCGGGCGCTTGCGCTCCCTGCACCAGGAAGATTTTAAATGCGCGACCGTTCCGATGGGTTTCCCGGTCCTTTCCGATGCGCTGTCGTCCGGGAAGCTTCTCGAAAACGCCCTGAGCGATCTGTGCAAGAAGGTCGAGGAAAATGTTCGCGCCGGTTTTAAAATCATCATTCTGAGCGACAAGGACCTTCCCGATGAAATCGCTCCGATTCCGGCGATTCTCGCCGTGTCCGCGGTGAACCAGCATCTTTCGAAAGTCGGTATTCGGACTAGCTGCGGGCTGATTCTCGAAACCGGCGAAGCGCGCGAAGTCATGCATATCGCGAGCCTCCTCGGATTCGGTGCAACGGCCATCAACCCGTATCTCGCCTTTGAATCGATTGCGGAACTGAGCAATACGCACCAGCTGACAAAGCGGATCGGGGTGACGGAAGCTATCGAGCATTATATCGATGCGATGAACAAGGGCCTGAAAAAGGTGATGAGCCGGATGGGAATTTCGACTCTCCGCAGCTACCGCAATGCGCAGGTCTTTGAAATCGTGGGCCTTTCGAAAGAGGTCGTCGATAAGTACTTTACAGGCGCGGCAAGCCGTGTCGGAGGAATCGGCATTGAGGAAATAGCCAAGGAAGCGTTGATGCGCTGGCGCGCGGCCATCGAAAGCAAGAGTCCGCTGCTTCCCTCGGGCGGTGAATACCGCTACCGGAAGGACGGAGAACGCCATCTGTGGACGCCCGAGGCGATCGCCGATTTGCAGATTGCGGTTCGCACGGGAAACCAGAAACGCTATGATGCCTATGCGGAACTGATCAACAACCAGACGGTGCACCAGAGCACGCTTCGCGGCCTCTTTACGTTCAAGCCGACGACAGCTGTCCCGCTTGACGAGGTGGAACCCGCTTCCGAAATCGTGAAGCGGTTCGTGACGGGCGCGATGAGTTACGGGGCGATTTCGAACGAAGCGCACGAGGCGATTGCCATTGCGATGAACCGGATCGGTGCGAAGAGCAACAGCGGTGAGGGCGGCGAAGATCCCGAGCGTTACATTCCGCTTCCGAACGGGGATTCTCTTTCGAGCGCGACGAAGCAGGTCGCTAGCGGGCGTTTTGGCGTGACCGACGAATACCTGGTGAACGCGAAGGAAATCCAGATTAAAATTGCCCAGGGTGCGAAGCCGGGTGAAGGCGGCCAGCTGCCGGGACACAAGGTGAGCGAAGCGATTGCGAAGGTTCGCCATTCGACGCCGGGCGTGACGCTTATCAGCCCGCCTCCGCATCACGACATCTATTCCATCGAGGATATCGCGCAGCTGATTTTCGATTTGAGAAATGCCAACGACAAGGCTCGCATTTCGGTGAAGCTCGTTTCCGAAGTGGGAGTGGGAACAGTCGCTGCGGGCGTTGCCAAGGCTCGCGCCGATATGATCCTGATTTCGGGATATGACGGAGGAACCGGAGCGTCTCCGCTTTCTTCGGTGAAGCATGTGGGCGTCCCTTGGGAACTCGGACTTTCCGAAGCCCAGACGACGCTTGTGCTGAACAAGCTTCGGAGCCGCGTACGCCTGCAGGTCGATGGTCAGATGAAAACGGGTCGCGATGTGGTCATCGGAGCGCTTCTCGGCGCCGAGGAATTCGGATTTGCGACGACAATCCTTGTCGTCCTCGGTTGCGTGATGATGCGGCATTGCCATTCGAACACATGCCCGGTCGGCGTGGCGACTCAGGATCCGGAACTTCGCAAGCGTTTCAAGGGAGCGCCGGAACACATCATCCAGTATCTGAACTTTGTCGCGGAAGAAGTTCGCGGTTACATGGCGAAACTCGGGTTCCGTAAGTTCGACGAGATGATCGGTCGGAGCGATCTCCTGGAAATGAACAAGGCGATTGATTTCTGGAAGGCGAAAGGCCTCGACTATTCGGGCATTCTGTACCGCGCATCGACAAAGCCGGAAGACGTGCGTTGCACGATGCACCAGGAAACGGGACTTGACGGAGCCTTGGATTACGAACTTCTGAAAAAAGTCGAAAAGTCCATCGAGACGAAGGAGCCTGTTGTGGTCGAAGTGCCGATTCACAATACGAACCGGACGCTCGGAACGATTATTTCGAGCCGCATCGCTTCGAAGTATGGCTATGCGGGAATCCCGGACGATACGATTACCCTTCGCTTGAAAGGTTCCGCGGGCCAGAGCCTCGGCGCGTTCGGCGCACACGGCTTGACGATAGACTTGGAAGGCGAAGCGAACGACTACATCGGCAAGGGACTTTCCGGTGCGAAAATCATCGTGAAGCCCGCGCAGGGAAGCTCGTTTGCTCCGGAAGAAAACGTCATCGGTGGAAACGTCATCCTTTACGGGGCGACTTCGGGCGAGGTCTATCTGAACGGTCGGGCCGGTGAACGTTTCGCCATTCGGAACAGCGGCGCGCTGGCGGTTGTCGAAGGTGTCGGCGACCATGCCTGCGAATACATGACAGGCGGACGGGTCGTTGTGCTGGGACCGACAGGCATCAACTTCGGCGCGGGAATGAGCGGCGGAATCGCCTACGTCTATGACGAAGACGGTCGCTTTGACAGCCTTTGCAATACGGATATGATCGATCTCGATCCGCTTGACGAATCCGACGAAAAGGAACTCAGGCATCTCATCGAGAACCATCTGAAATATACGGGCAGCCCGAAGGCGAAAAGGATTCTCGACAACTGGGACCGTGAACGGGAACTTTTTGTCAAGGTCTTCCCGATGGAATACCGCTGCGCCTTGAACAATATGAAAAACCAGAATCGCGGATAAAAGGAGACTGAAAGATGCTTTCGAATAAACCTTTTCTCACCATTCCCCGCAAAAACGCTGACGAACGTCCTGTGAAGGAACGCATCCGCGATTACCGACCGACTGCTATCGAGATGACGCGCGATCAGGTCCAGGAACAGGCTCTGCGTTGCATGAACTGCGGAGTTCCTTTCTGCCATGCCTACGGCTGTCCGCTGACAAATGTCATTCCCGAAATCAACCATGCGGTGAGTCTCGGCGAATGGCACAAGGCTCTGGACTTGCTGCTCGATACAAGTCCGTTCCCGGAATTCACTGGAATCGTCTGCCCGGCCCTTTGCGAAGGCTCTTGCGTAAACGGTCAAGACGGCGATGCGGTGACCAATCGCGAAATTGAACATCGCGTGATAGAAACCGGTTACGAAAACGGCTGGGTCCATGCGAACCTGCCGAATGTTCGGACAAGCAAACGCGTGGCGGTCATCGGGTCGGGACCTTCGGGGCTTTCGTGCGCGGAATATCTGAACCGCGCCGGCGTGAATGTGACTGTTTATGAAAAGGCGGAACATCCGGGAGGACTGATGCGTTACGGCATTCCCGATTTCCGCTTGGCGAAGACGGTCGTGGAACGCAGAATTGCGCTGATGCAGCAGGAAGGCATTCGCTTTGAAACGAACGTGAACATCGGCACGGATATCTCTCCCGAATTCCTGCTTCGGAATCACGATGCGATCGTTCTTTGCTGTGGCTCTCGTACACCGCGCGATTTAAGGGTTCCCGGACGCGAACTTTCGGGAATCCACTTCGCCGTGGATTATCTGACTCAGCAGAACCGCATCAACGGCGGCGAGACTTTCGAGTTCGATGAAACGAAAAACGCAAAGAACAAGCATGTGGTCGTCATCGGTGGTGGCGATACGGGAGCGAACTGTATCGGAACGGCGATTCGCCAAGGCGCTCTCGATGTGACTCAGATAGAGATTATGCCGAACGCTCCGATGAAGCGGGCTGCGAACAATCCCTGGCCGGAATGGCCCCGCATCTTCAAGGAATCCGCTGCGCACCGGGAAGGCTGCGAACGCAAGTGGAACATCAACACGCTCGAAGCGATCGGCGAAAACGGCAAGGTCAAGGCTTTGCGTTGCACGGAAATCGAATGGAAGCGCGGTGAAGACGGTCGGATGTTCAATGTGCCGAAGCCGGACGGTGAATTTGTCCTGCAAGCGGACCTGGTGCTTCTCGCTATGGGTTTCACGGGACATGCGATTCCCGAAATCGTCAAGGCGTTTAACCTGAAAACGGATGAACGCGGACGCATTTTCCGCGACCCGACCGGCATGACTTCTGCGAAAGGAGTGTATATTGCTGGAGACGTGGCGACCGGGCAGTCCCTTGTGGTCCGCGCAATCGCAGACGGCAAGCGCGTGGCAAGCGGAGTGTTGGGCGCTCTTTGATATGTGAGGATAAATGGCTACGAAAGACGAACAGAAGATAAAGGAACTGGAATTACTTTATCGGGTAAGCCAGATTCTTGACGAGAACATGGACATGCGTAATGTCCTGCGTCCGGTGATGGATACGCTTGGCGATTACATGGGATTTCAACATGCGACGGTTACTTTGTACAACCGCCAGACGGGAGAAATTTCGATTGAACTCGCCACGGGCCTCTCGCCGACCCAGACGAAAAAAGGTCGCTACAAGGTCGGTGAAGGCATCACGGGAAAAGTCGTAGAAACCGGCAAACCGATAGTCGTTCCCGACGTCACCAAGGACCCGAACTTTCTAGACCGTACCGGTCGCGGAAAAATTTCGGGCAAGGCCTTTATCTGTGTTCCGATTTCGATAGAAAAGGAAGTGGTCGGAGCGCTGAGCGTCGATGAATTCAATTCGTCAAAGGATCAGCTTGATGAGGACCTGCGCCTACTCGAAATCATCGCGATGATGATCGCTTCGGCGGTAAAGCTCCGTCGCCAGGCCGAAGAGGAAACCGAAATCCTCCTTGCGGAAAACGAACGGCTCCGCTCGGAACTCAAGGACCGCTTCCGTCCGTCGAACATCATCGGAAATTCCCGTGAAATGCAGGTTGTCTTCGATCAGATAGCGAAGGTCGCGAAAAGTCCTTCGACCGTTCTCATTCTAGGCGAGACGGGGACGGGAAAGGAACTGGTCGCTCAGGCGATTCATTACAATTCCGACCGGGCGAACGGTCCCTTTGTACGCGTCCATTGCGCAGCCCTGCCCGAGAACATCATCGAAAGCGAACTGTTCGGGCATGAAAAGGGCGCCTTTACCGGGGCGATTTCCGAACACAAGGGACGTTTTGAAATGGCGGACGGGGGAACGATTTTCCTAGACGAAATCGGGGAAATCTCGGCGACGCTCCAGGTAAAGCTTCTCCGTGTTTTGCAGGAACACGAATTTGAACGGGTCGGCGGAAACAAGACGATTCACGTCAATATCCGCGTCATTGCTGCGACGAACAAGAATCTGCTCCAGATGGTTCACGAGGGAAAATTCCGCGAGGACCTCTATTACCGTCTGCACATTTTCCCGATTTACGTGCCGCCTCTTCGCAAGCGGAAAAGCGACATCGTACTTTTGGCGGATCATTTTTTGGAGCGTTATAGCAAGATGCTCGGCAAGGATGTTCGGAGACTTTCCACCGGAACAATCGATATGCTGATGAGCTACCACTGGGCGGGAAATGTCCGCGAACTGGAAAATTGCATCGAGCGGGCCGTTCTTGTCGCCGAAGGAAATGTCATCTATCCGCACCACTTGCCGCCGACTCTCCAGACTGCGGAATCGACAGGCGCTCCTGTCCGCGGAGACCTGAAGAGCATGGTTGAAACTTACGAGCGGGACATTATCTGCGATGCGCTCAAAAGCGCCAAGGGAAAGGTCGCTCCGGCGGCGCGGGCCTTGGCGACGACCCAGCGGATTCTCGGCTATAAGATTAAAATGCTCGGCATCAATCCGAAACGATTTGTTTGACAGATTTTGTCGGAAACATGTTGCGACGAATTCAAAACAGTTCCATCTGGGATTGTTTCCAGCTTTCCTGTCTTGCTATGTGAATCTTATCGGTCGGTAAAAGTTTTCCGATGAGAAGCGGGGAACTCGGATCGTGAAGTTTCTTGTTTCGGTAGTAGGCTTGGATATCGCTTGTCGCATAGCAGTATCGGCAGAGATGTCCGCAGCTATCATAGGCTCCGATGTCGTTCCCGGCGATGCAGCGGCATTCCGACCGTAAAAATTTCCCCTTTGGAAAGCGCAGTTTGGCTTGAAGCGCCTGTGCAATGACTTCGGCGGAAAAACAGCCGTTCATTTCGATTCCGCATTTTCCAAGGCTTGGATTTTCGGCGCAGCCCTTGATGCGAATCCCATATCGCATTCCGATATCGGCAAAGGCTTTGGCGATTTGAACTTGTTCTTCCGGTGAAACGCTTCGCGCTTCTGGAAAATTTCTTAGAACTTTTGCATACAGGTCGATGAAGCTGATGACGCAGGTGTCCGTATAGCCGCAAAGCATTTCCGCCATTTTTTGAAAGGCTTGGATGTGCCATTCTACCGGATAGCGTTCCGTGATGAGAATCGGGTCGTATCGCCAGCCGACCCGATGTATCCCGATTGAATCGGAAAGTTTCCGGAATGCTTCGATGATGGTTAATTTATCGGGAACATGAGGCTCGATATCTCGCCTGTAAGGGGTGATGGTCACAAACCAATATTGACCGTATGGTTCAAGCAAGGACAGGTAGGGGAACATCGGCATTGGGTTTTTTGTACAGAATCCGATTAGATCGACAACGCGTGGCGAGACGGTATATTTGGTAACGAGCTGCGGATTGTATGGGTTGCGGACAAGGACAAAGCCTTCCGTCAGGCGGTTAGCAAACCATCTGGCATAGAATGCGGGAATGTCTGTACGGAACCCCGTCTGTAGAATCATGTTGAAAAGATAGTTTCAGGAAAATAAAAGGGGAGATCCGCCTTTCGGACCTCCCTGCTCCCCTCAATTCTTTTTTAAAATACAATTTGATTTTGACAGATTTTGTCAAAAATGGATTCTCAGGACGATTCCGTCCTTGTTGTTGTTTCCTTCGGATAGATTCGTACCGAGACGTGCGAGGCTTGCCTGGTAAGCGAATTTCCCGGGAAATGCCCGACGTAGAATTGCGGCGCCTGTTGCCCGGATATAGCCGGCCTTGGATTTTCCACCGTTTCCGAAAAGTTTTCCAGAAATATCTTCAATCGCAACGCTAATGGCGTTTGGATCGTATGGGTTGTAGGGCTCCGCTTGGACGGAAACCTTTAATTCCGAGTAGAAAACCTCTTTTCTTTCCCGGACAAGGGATTCTCCGCGAAGAAAATCTTTACCGATCGCTTCCTTGAGAAAAGATTCAAGCTCGGCTTTTTTTGAATTCCAAACGTGAAAATCCGAGCCGACGGTTCCGATGGTGAATTCTCCATGCCCGATTTGTTTCAGATAACGGATAAACATTTCATCGACCGTTTCTTTTCCATGTTCAGGAGAAAGTTCTTCTCTTGCTGCCGCAAAGAGTATTTCCGCCGTATCCGCTGTCGGCGAAAGAATTCCCTGCTCAAACATTTTCTGGAATCCGTTGAAATGGGAAAATCGTCCGTAAAGCCAGGCGAAAAGCGCGAGTGGCGCAATGGACTTGATGATGTAGAGCGTAAGTGGCAGAAATTGGAAGAAAACCTGTGTACGTCGGTGTAAAAGTTCGGCGACGAGAAGACCGTCTTTTTGTTCGACGGCGAGCAGAACCGCGCCGATATGCGTCAAGTAGGCGAAAAGATTTGCATCGGTAAGGTTTGCGGAATCCCTGAAGAGAATATGAATTTCCGCCTGGAGCGCTTTGGGTAGGTAGGTGTACCAAGTGGGGGAAAAGTAGGTGCTGCCATCGATTTCCTGGTAATCGGAGATGTCCGGTTTTTCCGTTTTTCCTATAAAGTCGAGCGTTCCCGTTACGCTTTGTGTAAAAGCGTAGTAGCGGGAGGATTCCTTGTCTTGAATCCGGATGAAAATGTTTTCCATTGTTTCTCCTTTGGCGACTTTCTGCTGCCGATTTGGAACATCTTAAAAATATCTTCTTGATTTGACATATTTTGTCAAAAGTAAGACGCGGAATTTAAAATGTCTGCATTCCAGCGATGGGATATGCTTGGTTGTGGGAAGTTGAAAAATTCGCTTTGTCTAATAAAATTACTTGGCGCTAACTTTGAAATGGTATATATTTGTGTTATCAGTGATAACATTTATGAAAAACGATAAAAACGACATATCGAAAACACATGCGCTCATCTTGAAGTCCGCCCGGAAGGAATTTGCGAAAAACGGATTCGAAAAGGCTTCAATCCGTGATATTGCGAAAAGAGTGGGTATTACGTCGGCGGCTCTTTATCGGCATGGCAAGAGCAAGGAAGATTTATTTTCTCAGCTGGTAGAGCCGTCGCTTTTCGAGTTCAGACGGTGGCGGGGAAATCACATCGCCACAAAATACGCGCAGATTGAAGAAAAAGTTTCTGTCGCCGAACTGATGAAAAACAACGATATCGACATGATTCGCGAGGTAATTTATCCTCATCGAGAGGATTTTAAACTGATTCTTACAAAGTCAAAGGGAACGCGTTACGAAAATTTTTTGCACGACATGGTGAATGAGGACCAAAAGGAAATGCTGAAAGTTTTGGCTTTTTTGAAGTCGCGCGGAAACAAGGTCGTAGATATAAGCGAAAAAGAAATGCACACGATTTTGAGCGCAGCGTACACGGCAATGCTTGAACCGATTGTTCACGGTTATACGCAGGAAGAAACGGAACATTGCCTTTCGGTTGTGGAAAAATTTTTCATGCCGGGATGGCAGAAGCTGATGGGGTTTTAAAAAGAGGTTTTATATGCACGGATTCTGGACGAGGCAACTGCGTTTGCAGACCCGGACAACGAGGAAAAAGTTCAGGCGGCGTTCGCAAATCTTTCCAAGGACAAGACCGTGATTATGATTGCGCACCGGCTTTCGACCGTAACGAACGCGGACAAGATTTTTGTCCTGAGCGGCGGAAAAATCGCGGAGTCTGGAAAGCACGATGAGCTTGTCTCTAGCGGCGGAATCTACGCGAAAATGTGGGCGGAATACAACAAGGCCGCGGAATGGAAAGTGTAAATTACAAACTGTCATTGCCGTGCTCGACACGGCAATCTGTATGGGAAAAAGAGATTATCGGCTCTATGCCCGATAATGACATAATGATTATGAAAGGAGTAAATCAAAATGACTGGACCGGATCCGAATAAAGTTTACCCGAACGAGAACATTCGTCAGGTTGTGTTTATCAAGAATGTCGTAAAGCGGGCGAACATTGTGGTGGGTGACTACACTTACTACGACGATGTGGACGGTGCGGAAAATTTCGAGGAGCACGTGACGCACCATTACGATTTTCTGGGCGACAGGCTGATTATCGGAAAGTTCTGCGCGATTGCGCGGGGAATCGAGTTTGTGATGAACGGGGCAAACCACAGAATGTGCAGCGTGACGACTTATCCGTTTAACATCATGGGTGGTGGCTGGGAAAAGTTCTCGCCGGAACTGAAGGACTTGCCGTTCAAGGGCGATACGGTCGTTGGAAACGATGTGTGGATCGGGCAGAATGTGACGGTGATGCCGGGCGTTCACATCGGAGACGGAGCAATTATCGCAGCGAATTCGGTGGTGGCGAAGGATGTTCCCGCTTACCATGTCGCTGGCGGAAATCCGTGCAAAGTCATCCGCAAAAGGTTCAACGACGAGCTGATGGAATATCTTCTGAATTTAAAATGGTGGGACTGGGACGCTGAAAAGATTTTCCGCAATATGGAAGCCCTGTGCAGCGGCGACTTGGAAAAAATCAAAAGGATTAAGGATTAGTGAGTTCAATAATTGCAGAATTGACTTTTTATGGAGAATAAAAATGACGATAAACGAAAAATTAAAGCATAAATACGCTCTTTCGGATTATGGGGCGAGGGGAATGTTGCGCGCATTTTTGGCGGTTACGCTCGCGAATCTGGTTTTGATGCTGCCGGTGGGACTTTTGTACGCGCTCGTGCGGAACTTGCTTTCAGGCTCGGTTTCTGCGGACGCACTTCCGTTTTTTGCGTGCGGAATTGTGGCGGCGTGTGTTTTGATTGTTCTGACGACGGTTTTTCAGTACCGCTCCACTTTTTTGACGACTTACGCGAAAAAGGCGGAATCTACAGCAAGATGATTTCCACGCAGCTAAAGGCGAGCGAATGGAAGTATGAGTAGGTGAGAGATTCCCTTGTCAAGCAAGGGAATGACAGTGGAGAGGATAGTCGAGAATGACATGGGAGTGCGAAGTGTCATTTTCGGGCTTGACCCGGCAATCGGAGCAGAGGCTGGGCAGATTTTGCGCTGAAGAGAATCGTCGAAAGGTTGTGGAAAAGAGCAGCGGTTGCCGGGGGCAAAATGCCAAAAAGTCCGCTGAACATAAGAGCTGTGTTTACCACGACAATGCTTGCATTGTTGGAATCGATTTTCTGCATCAACCGAGTTCCCATCGTCCGAATCTTGACAAGACCTTCCAAACCGTCATCGGCGGAAAGTACGATGTCGGCGGTTTCTCCGGTGATCGCTGCGCTATCTCCCATGGCGATTCCCGCATCCGCCGTTGCGAGGGCCGGTGCATCGTTGATTCCATCGCCGATCATGATGACCTTGTGCCCGGCTTTCTTTTGCTTGGAAATGTAGGCGACTTTATCTTCGGGAAGCGCTCGGGAAATGTAGTGGTCTATCCCTGTGCGGGATGCCGCGGTTCTTGCCGCTCCTTCGTCGTCTCCGGTGATCATCGTGCAGTTGACGATTCCGCTTCGGTGCAAGGTTTTGATGATTTCTTGCGCATTTTCCCGGACCGGATCCGTTATCGCGAGGATGCCTAGGAGCTTTCCCTTTTCGGCGAGATACAGCAGGGATTCTCCGCGTTCCAAAGCTTCTTTTTGAATCTTTTCGATTCCTGCGGGAGCCTTTACCTTTTCATCTTCAAAGATAAAGTGCTTGCTGCCGATGAGAAGCTTTTTACCGTTTAGCGTTGTCGCGATGCCGTGTGCGATGACATATTCGACCTTGGCATGGTCTTCGGGATGTCGCAGCCTCTTGGCGTTGGAGGCTTGGACGATCGCTTTTGCTACGGGATGGGCAAAGTGTTCTTCGAGACATGCGGCGATTCGGAGAACATCGTTCTCGCTCATTCCCTGGTAAGGGATGATTCGGGAAAGCTTGGGCGTGGCTGCGGTCAAGGTTCCCGTCTTGTCGAATACGACCGTATCCGCATTTGCCGCGTCTTCGAAAAATTTTCCGCCCTTGACCAGAATGCCGTTTTGGGCCGCTTCGCGCATCGCGCTGAGAATGGCAATCGGAGCGGCGAGCTTCATGGCGCACGAGTAATCCACCATGAGAGTCGCTAGAGTCTTTGTGATGTTGCGCGTCACAAGGAAAGTTCCGATCGCGAGGAGAAAGTTGTATTTGACGAGCTGATCGGCGAGCTTCTCGGAGCGGATCTGCGAAGAAACCTTGTACTGTTGCGACGAATCGATCATCGAAAGGATGTTCTGGACTTTCGTCTGGCTGCCGACAACACGAACCTTGACAAAAAGTTCGCCTTCCGTGACGACTGTCCCGGCGAAAACCGTCATGGAAACCTGCTTTTCGACGGGAAGCGGTTCGCCGGTGATCGTGGACTGATCGACCAAGGCTTCGCCGCGGATGACTTCTCCGTCAGCGGGAATCATTCCCCCGGTGCGGACGGCAATCGTATCTCCCGGCTTGATTTCGTACAAGTGAACCGTCTTCTCGGCTTTTCCCTGTACCAGCTGGACCTTATCGTTTTCGGAAAGAATCGTATTCGCCAGGTTGCTGTAGGATTCCTTCTTGGTAAAGTCTTCAATCGTCTCGCCGACATTCAGCATAAAGTTGATATTCGCCGCGGTCGGAATATCTCCGGTCACGACGGACATCGTAATCGCGGTCGCATCGAGAACCTCGGCGCGGAACGGCTCTCCGGAAGCGAGCGTCTTGATTCCTTTCCAGATTCGAGGCGTCAAGTCCAGAATGCGGAGCGCTAGGCAAATCTGCGGCGGTAAAAATTTTTTGAGATAGTGCGTCGCCGCCATTTGAGCGAGAACGCTAAGCAGGCTTGTCGGTTTCTTCGGAATCTCCACGGAAGCGAGCATTTCTTCGTCGTCGAGATATTTGGAGAACATCGCCTTGAAAAGCGCGAGAACCTCTTTTTCGCTCAATTTTTGGATGTCGTAGAAAATTAAAAACGCTGCGGTAATCGTGTTTACCGTAACCTGCAAGATTCCCTCCTGGACGGAGAGAAGGTTTTGGGCAAGAGCCGCTTGTTTTGGCGTTATTTCCGTCTTGTCGTATCCAACCCGGATGCGCCCAGGCAAAGAATGTTTGATATGGAATTGCATGAATTCACCCGATGTCGGAAACGGATTTTTTTAGTTATTTCTTGGCGGTCTTTTTCTTCTGTTCCGCTTCGGCGGTCAGATCTTCGGCGTCTTCCTTGACTTCCTCGACAAATTGGGTCGCATCGCTCTTGAGCTTTAACCCGGCGCTCATCATGCGCGCGCAGCTCTTGCGGAAGCAGCTTGTCTTGAAAATCTGGACTGCTGCGATTCCTGCGACGGCACCGATTAAAAACATTTTCATGTTGCTTTTCATAATTACCTCGTTGTGTTAAAACGATTTCTTTTGGAAATCCCTATAAAACTATAAATTTTCCGGCAAAAGACGTTTTGTTAGACTTGGCTTTTTGCTTGCCCGTTTCCAAAAAAGAAGACCGATAAAAATTGCTTTTTACCGGCCTTCCAGGAGACAAATTTAAAGCGGGTCAGTTGGCGAGAGCCGCCCCCAGTTTTTTGCAGTTTTCAAGCACTTCGTCGCTCGGGGATTCTTCCGCGATGACGCTTTCCGATGCCTGGATAGGCTTGCCGTCAAAGCAGTCCGCTTCCCACGATTTCATCCATTCTCCGCCGCCCCAGCCATAAGACCCGAACAGGGCGACTTTTTTCCCGGCGAACTTTTCTTTTAGGCTGTTGTACAGCGGCGCGAATTCGGAATCTTCCAGTTCCTCGGAACCCATCGCGGGGCATCCGAGCGCAAAGGCGTCAAATTTGTCCGCATCGGCGACGTCAAATTCGCTGCAGGGGAAAAGTTTCGCTTCGGCTCCGGCTGCGGTTGCGCCGTCGAGAACGCTTTTTGCCATCGTTTCCGTGTTGCCGGTACCGCTCCAATAGATAATAGCAACTTTCATGTAAAATCCTTTGTTAGTTGGAACTAATTTTTTGAAGACAATATACAATGAAAATGATTGTTAGTCAAGACTAAAAAACAAAAAATTATGGTTTTTGCGGAAGGGAAGTATCGGAGGCTCTATCCCAGCGCGATATCGAGAATCATCATCAGGCTGAATCCGATGGCGAAAAATATCGTCCCGATGTTGGAATGGGGGCCTTCGGCGGTTTCGGGAATCAGCTCCTCGACAACGACGTAGATCATGGCGCCAGCGGCAAAGCTCAAGAGATAAGGCATGACAGGCGTGATGAACGATGCGGCGAGAATTGTCAGCGCGCCTCCGACAGGTTCGACAATCCCTGAAAGAATTCCGTAAAAGAACGCTTTGCGGGATCGGAAACCGGCTGCCTTGAGCGGCATGGAGATGATGGCGCCTTCGGGAATGTTTTGGATGGCGATGCCGATGGAAAGCGCAAGCGCACCGGCAAAGGTTATCGTCGAATTTCCGCTGAGAATCCCGCCGAAGACCGCTCCGACGGCCATTCCTTCGGGGATGTTGTGGAGCGTGACGGCGAGGAGGAGCATCGTCGTGCGCTGCAAGTGGGAACGGGGACCTTCCGGCTCCTTGGCGTGTTGATGCAAGTGCGGAATAAGATGGTCGAGCGCGAGCAGAAACAAAATCCCGATCCAGAATCCGACAACTGCCGGGACAAAGGCCAGTCGCCCCATTTCCTTGGACTGTTCGAGCGCAGGAATAAGAAGGCTCCAGATGGACGCGGCGACCATAACGCCTCCGGCAAATCCGGTGAGCATCCTTTCGACGGAACGCTTGAGCTTGCCTTTCAGAAAGAAGACAAACGCCGCTCCGGTGGCGGTTCCGAGAAACGGGATGAAAAGTCCGGGCAGAAGAATGTCCATAATTTCAATCTAACAAAACGGGACGAAAAATGTTATCGTACATTCAAAAACAGGAAAATCCCGAGGATGGAAATGCAGACCCCGCACAAGAGGGAAATTCCCGTGTTGATGTAGGACGCGTATCGCTGCAATTTGTTCACGTGGCTAAGGCTCCCATCGATTCCTCGGCGGATAAAGATCGCGCCGATTCCGAAAGCCGTGTTGGTGACCGCCATGCCGATTCCGATGGCGACCGCTCCGCAGATGGCGAGTCCCGGAAGCTCGTTCAAAAGGCAGAAGAATACGACCAGAGCGACCGCTGGGCAGGGGACGATTCCCGTGATGAACGCTAGCCACAGAAGCTCTTTCCAGCTGGCAGCCTTTGCGCTTTCGCCTTCTGAGTGGCCTTTGACGGTTTCCCGGATGGAAATGGCGATGAGAAGAATCCCCGTGAGGATGATCAGCGCGTAACTCGCCTTTTCGATGTTGATACGGCTCGCTTCGAAAATGGGAAAGAGCGTCGCCTTGGCGATTCCGTATAGGGCGAACAGCAAAACGACAGCAGACAGCGTGTGAATCACCGTGATAGATGTTCCCAGTCCCACGCCTTGCAATATTTTTCCCTTTCGGGCGATAAAATAGCTCGCGACGATTGTCTTGCCGTGTCCCGGCCCGATGGCGTGAATCAGCCCGTAGATGAAACAGACGAGCAGAAAAATCCAAATGCTCTTGGACTGTCCGTTTTTCAGATTATAAGCTTGGACGGAAATTTTTTCCCTGAGCGTTTTTTGCGAAGAGACGAGCCATTCCCACATGGCGTCGGAACCGATGAAGAAATAGCTGGAAGTCGTCTTGATGTCGTTCGCCTTGACCGTCGGAATTTTGACCGAGTTTGAATCCTTGACGCTTTCCGTTTTGACTGTTGCACTCTTTTTGAAATCGAATTTTTTTTGGCTGACGTCTGCAAACGCTAGCTGACACGTGCAGAAAAAACAGGCGAAGAAAATCGGCAAAAATCTATTCAGCTTTTTTAAATCGAACATAGAGCCCCTTTACCGAACTTGAAAAATTCTTGAACTGCGTCAGGTCAGAAAGCGAGTCGACGAAATATTCAACGTCGATTGTATCCGGAGCGTTGATTTTGCTCTGCTCCATGTCCGTGGTAATCAGGATGTAGTTTGTCGGATCGGTGACGGCGACGACTAACATCGTATAATCGTTAGAAAGAGCGGGGATATCGAACGAGTTTAAAAATTCGATGACGAGCCGTCCCTCTTTGCTGATGGAAACCTTGAGGTCCTTTGCTTCGTGGGGCGAAAAAAACTGCGAATCGTCTCCGATGTAGTTGAACCGGCTGAATTCATTGGCCGCTTCGACGACCTGTTCGCGGTAAAGCGGAAGTTCGTCTGCTTCGAAAATTCCGTTCTGGTTTTTGTCTCCGGCGGCGATCATCGCTTGGCTGTAGATGAGGTCGAATACCCATTTGTTCCGGACACCGACAAAGCCTTTTTCATCAAAATCCAAATCGATTGTCGCATCGATAAAGACATGCGGATGCGCAACGGCAAGTCCTGCAAGAAGGCTGATGAAAATCAGGATTTTTTTCTTCACAAACTAAATATATCTTAAAAACAAAAATCGGCATTGAAAATTCGCTTACTTTTCGACAACTTTTCCCGAGATTTCGCGAAAGCCGTTTCCTTGGAAAGGATCGTTCTTTCCGAGTTCCAGATGGTAGAACATCTGCTCCACGAGAATTTCCGTGTTGAAATCAAAGGAATCCAGCCGGAGCAGATAGCTTTCGATTGAGTTGTCGAAAGCGACTAGGTAAGGAATTTTTTTGATGGATCCTTCTTCTTCCAGCTCGCGCAAAAGACCCGCAATTTCATCGTTTGCGGGAATCCATACGCTTTCGTCTCCGATGGATTGGATAATCTTTTTCAAAATTTTTTTCTCGCAGATTTTTGCGCGCATTTCAATACTGAACTTGGGACCGTTTTTGCTTGCAATGTTTCGAAAATCCCAAGGGCTCGCAAATTCGCAGTCGGTAAAGGCGTGAATTTCCAGTCCACTTTCTCGAAGGCCTTGCAGCCTGTCCCTAGACCAGGAACTCGCATGATAGGGAGAAATGTAAGCGGCTTTTGTGAATCCTTTTTGCAAAAGAAACCTGCCCAAAAAGATGCCCGGATTTTTCCCGAAAGTCGAGTTGAAAAACGCCCAGTTTTCCCGTTTTAGAAAGCTCTTGGAAAGCGCACTTTGCGGATGTTCCCACCAGATTGAAATCGGTACGGAAATCGGCCTGAGCCTTGAGAGAATTCGGTGTGGATTTCCCATGAGCATCGTCGAAAGAATGATGCCGATAACCTTCGGGTAATCATCGAGTTTTTTGATGTTTCCGTTCCGGTCGATAAACTTTTCGGAAAATTCATCAAAGCCTAGAAGCCTCAGCTTGAAACGTTTCTTCGCGCCTATTTGGTAAGCGGACTTGATGAAATCCATTTCGCGTTCGCTGGCGGGTGAAAATTCGCCCCAGGATGTGCAGCGCGTGATGAGGAGAATCTCGGATTCTTTCGAGCGTTCTTTTTGTTTCGGGAAAAAATATTTGCCCTTTCCTTCGCGAATCAACATTCCTTCGCTTAATTTGTTCTGCAGGAATTGTCGCATCCGAAAGGTCGATACGCGGTAACGGGAAGCG
>JBNMGX010000009.1:0-23156 GCA_050872465.1 Hallerella sp. | reverse complement strand
TATTGATCTCTAAACATGCCCTTATAGGTATGTTTTTAGTCGGAAAATTTCAAGTCCGTTCGCTTTCAAAATCGTCTCTAGCCCTTTATTTATGCAGAATCCAGACGATTAAGCTCTTTTTTTAGTGGACAGCAGTGATAAAATATACAAAGTTGCTTCGGCATCCGACAGAAAAGAATTCGATTTTCTGCGGAAAAACCAAGTGCAAAAAATTTCCAACCATTTCTCTTCTTGCTATTTGACAATATCTGACAAATCCAGAGATTATTTTATGTTCGAACCCCAACAAGGAAAACCGATGAGCGTCGTTTTATTGAGATGGAATCCCGAAATTTCAAGTTTCCGCATGGAAGACTTCGAAAAAGCCTTGAAATACGCACGAAACTCCCAAAATTACACGCTAAACTGGAGTGTCTGGGAGCACGAAAAGATTCACAGCGGAGACCGCTTTTTTATGCTCCGCGTCGGCAAAGGCAATACCGGTATCGTGATGAGCGGCAGCATCCTATCCGAACCTTATCCGGAAAAGGACTGGTCCGGGAAAAACCGAAATATTTACTACGTCGATATCGTTCCCAATTTTCTCATCGACTCCAACGGTAAACCTCGGCTCCGCATAGCGGATCTAGAAAAAGATATGCCCAAATACGTCTGGAAAGAAGGGCACTCCGGCATGGTCCTAGACGATTCCTACGGAACAATGCTTGAATGGCTTTGGGCATTCTCTAACCATCATTATGCCCTCGACAGCTTGAAACTCGATTTAGCCCGCAAAAAAGGTGAAATTAGATTAAGTTTCAAAATTGAATGATATCGCCCAAAACCTATACAGTCTTTTTCCCAATTTCAAAAATGTTAAATCGGTCTAGAATCTTTTCCCCTTGCATTTGCGCAAATTGTTAAAACCTCTATCGAGATCTTTGGACGATAAACAAGGGAAAGCTTTTGCCGTTTGAAGCTCTCAAGGCGGAAAAAAGAACAAAATATTAGCGCCCTTTCCTTTTTTCGCAAACAAGAAAAACTTACAAAAGTTCAAGAAGTCAAAGCGGAATATACTTTAAATTTTTGACCAACAAGAAAATTTTTATGCGCTTCTGGACTATATTCGTCTGCCTCGCCACAACATTCTCGTTTGCCGCAAGCGTAGTCAAACAAGATATCGGCGCTGCCGACCAGATGCAGACATTTTACAATCCCGACCGCGGATTCTACACGCCACAGGTCATCCACTTCAAGACGACCGCCGAGGAATACAAGCCATACGGCAATCGCTTCATCCACTTGCGCGCAGACATTTCCGAGTTTTCGAGCAATTCCCGCTGGGGAGATTCCATAAATTACAACCACGGAACGACCCAGGACCTGACCGAAGGCTTTCTGAACTCGTTACGGAAATATCTCGACCGTGTTCGCGCCCAGAATTCAACCCTCATTGTAAGGTTTTCCTATGACCCGTGGTACGAAGGCAGCTGGAAATACCAAAAAGGCTTCGAAATGGAGCCCGGGCAGGAATGGATTTTAAGGCACGTCCGGCAACTCGCCAAAGTCTATGACGAATACGACGATGTCATCACAGCCGTAGAACTGGGCATGTATGGTCCCTATGGAGAAAATCACACAAGCAAGCTTTCCGGTTCGCAGAATGCGGGCGAAGCGTTGCGGGAACTGATCCGGAATACGAAATCCATTGACCTCGTCGCAAGGACAGCAGCTGTCGTCGCCCAGGCCTTTGAATTTTCCACGCAGGGAGAGGATCGGTATGCGATCACATTCCGTACCGACAGCCCGTACTTTCAAGCGAAAGCAGATTCCATCGGAGCGGACATTTACCGCGTCGGGCTTTTCAACGACGGCTATCTGGGAACGGAGTACGATTACGGTACCTGGGGAAAAGACTGCGCCCAAAGCATCTGCCGCGAAGAGGGTGTCGCCTGGCTCGAAAAATACGGGGCGAACACAAGCTATGGCGGAGAGGCGCTCACCACGGCAAACGGCTATAAAAAAATCAACACCGTCGAATTTCTCTCCTACGAGGGATTCCGCACCCATACAAGTTATTTAAACATCCAATGGAACGACAAGCTAATCGCGGAATGGAAAAACACGACATTTACGCCGCGCGACCCGATCGATTCCGGCTACAGTTCCGCCTTCAAGTATATCGACGACCATCTAGGTTACCGCTACGTTCTCAAGGAATCCAACCTGATGGATTCCCTCGGACCGAAAAGCGACTTGCCGATACGGTTAAAAATTCAGAACGTAGGCTTTGGCAACATGACGAAATCGCGTCCGGTTACCATCATCCTCCGCAAGATAGAAGGCGACAGCTACGGCACACCTGTCGAAATCAAGCAAAGCGGAAACTTTGACCCGCAGACGATACGCTCTAGAACTGTCGAGCTAAAATCTCCATTTGACGAGGATGGAAACATCGAAGATTACAATAATATCCAGGCGGAGACGGCTTTCGACGGCATGAACGAAATCCGGCTCGAAGCGAAACTGCCCGAAAGCCTAGACGTTCAAACGTTAAAAATTTTCAGTCAAAAGAAAACCATTCAAAACGCCCTGTAAATTCCGACAAGGGCGATGATTTTTCCAATGATGGCGGGAAAACCGGGCAAGAGAAAGCAGAGAATGACTCGCGTCAGGCGATTTTTCCACCAGCGGGAAACCTTCCAGATGTCTTCCGAAACAGTTTCGAATTCCTCGACCCGCGGAGGTCTCATATAGACCTGCACCAGCGCGACAAAAAATCCCACTCCGATAAGCGGCGTAAGCCCGGTAAACGGCGCCGCTACAAGAGCCGTAAGAATCGCAAGCGGATGCGCTCCGGCGACAATCGCGCCGAGCATCGCTCCGCCGCCCGTAAGCAGGAACCAGTTGAGCGTCAACTCGCCCGCCTTTTCCATTCCCGACTGATAGCCTACAAAAAGAATCGAAAGGATTATCGCCGCGGTCACCGCCCAGCCAAGAATTTTAAACACGGGAGACGACGGTCTGATTTTGCAAAGTTCTTCTTCGCTCGGAAGCGGAGCGTCCTTTTCAATGATGTTCCGAATGCCCGCCACATGGCCCGCGCCGACAACAGCAAGAATCTTATTCCCCGGAGCATTGCGAATCCGGCTTGCGAGATAGGCGTCCCGCTCGTCGATAAGGACCGTCTTGACTTCCGGGAAAGCGTCCCCAAATTCCTGCATCATCGTCGAAAGGGAATCTTTTTCCCGAATATGTTTCAGCTCTTCCTCGCTTACTTCCGTCTTGTCAAAAAGGCTCGAAAAAAGCGAAGCGACGAGCGATAGCTTGCGATACCACGGAGTCATGCTCCATGTCCGTCGAAGCGTCACCTTCACATCCCTGTCGGCGAGGACCAGCGGGATATTTCCCTTCCGAGCTTCCAACACCGCTTCGTAAAGTTCCGCGCCGGGACGCATTCCCGTCTGCATTCCCATCCGCTTCTGGTAAGATCCCAACACGAGATTTGCCACGAGCGTTCCCAGCTGGCGTTCCCGGATGATTTTCCGCAAATCGGTCTTTTTCCACCGTTCGGGATCCTCCAAGGACTTGAGCCTTCCCTCGTCGAGTTCTACGCACACCGCATCCGGCTGCAATTCGGCAATCGACTTTGCCACCAGTTCCCTGGATTCCTTGGAAATATGCGCGGTCCCCACCAAAAAAAAATCCTTGCCGTCTTTTTCAATACGAGAGATATCTTCATTTTCAATCATGGGAAAAATGATAGAAAATCCTTGCAAGGATTCCGTCACTTTTACAAAAACGGAACGTTCCATCTCGCTTTTTGACTATATTTTTAAAAAGAAAGTATCTCGGAGGACTTTGAGATGAAAAAGATGGTCTTGGGTTGGCTTTTCGCCTTTCTCCTCGTCGGATGCGCCAGCACGCCGCCGAACGATCCCACAGCAATCAACGATGCGTTGATCGGTTTTACGGTCAATTCCCAGGGTGAGCATTGGCACGAAGCGATTTTGTTCGTCACCCCGGACGAAGCGGACGAAATTTCGGATGAAAACGGACTGATGAAGCAGGAATATCGCGTAGCGGCCAGCCGTCTCCGCATTTCCGCCCTGCGGCAAATGCCGTGGAGGGTAGATAAGAAAGGACGCCTCATCGGCATCAAGGCGGTTCTCGACGACTTCAACCGGAAGTACGCCGTGTCCGAAGACGAAAAGAAGGTCGGGACGAACCTCGAACAGATGCGCCAG
Organism: Hallerella sp.; assembly: GCA_050872465.1. Classification (GTDB taxonomy): domain Bacteria; phylum Fibrobacterota; class Fibrobacteria; order Fibrobacterales; family Fibrobacteraceae; genus Hallerella. Next base: position 18,930 of record JBNMGX010000009.1, on the reverse strand, counting down.
GAACGCATCAACCGCACGCTCGAAAAGGGCAAGCGCATCATGGCAGGCGAAGAGGAAAAAGCGCAGAAGGAACCGGAAGTCGAAGTCTTTACGAACAAGCTCACCGAAGAGGAAAAGCGCAAATACGGCAGTACGGGCGAACTGCGCAAGCCGGACGAGACGGTCGAGGAATCCACTTCCGACTACGCAACCGACGACCCCAACTCCAATTCCGATTCCTACGATTCGGAACCATCGGACGAACCGGTGCAGGTCTTTGAACCCGAAAACCAGGGCGTCGAGGAAGACGGCTACTACGGACCGGACGAAAGCGGCGCGACATCCGATTTCTAGCGAACGAATTCTCTTCGGATTGCTATATTTAAAACGTTGAATACCAAGTCTCATATCATTATCGCCATCGACGGTCCTAGCGGCACCGGCAAGAGCACAACCGCAAAGCTTGTCGCCAAGGATCTCGGGCTGACTTATCTAGATACCGGAGCGATGTACCGGGCGATTACGTTTGCCGCCTTGGAAAAGGGTGTCGAACCGACCGATACGCAGGCTCTTTCCGAGCTTCTCCATTCGACGGACATCCAGTTTGACGCAAACAATCAAATCGTCATCGACGGAATCAACCGCGAAAAGGAAATCCGCAGCAAGCGCGTCACCGAAGCGGTCAGTCCCTACAGCGCAAACCCCGAAGTGCGCAAGATTCTCACCGAGCAGCAAAGAAAAATCGCTAGCAAGACGAGCAGCATCCTCGACGGTCGGGACATCGGAACAGCGGTATTCCCCAATGCGGACTTCAAGTTTTTCCTCGTCACGGACATCAAGGTTCGCGCCAAACGACGCTACCTCGAATGCCAAGAAAAAGGCATCCCGATGACACTCGAGGAAATCGAAAAAAATTTGGCGGAACGCGACCGGATAGATTCCAGCCGCACGACGGCTCCGCTCAAAAAAGCCGCAGACGCCATCGAAATTGACACTACACAGCTCTCAATACAACAACAGGTCAAGAAAATCGAAGACTACGTAGGTGTAGTGGCGTAACTTTGATTTCTTTTCCACAACCAAACAAAACCAAATGTCCCAACTCAAATACGGAACAGACGCGGATCTCCAAGAGATTCTCGAAGCAGAAAAAGAACTCGGCTCCATCGGCACAAACCAGGCGGCAGAAGCCTACGCAGGCATGGAAGGTCTCGAAGCAGGCAAGGTCGTCACCGGCAAGATCAGCCAGGTGAACGATCAGGAAGTGCTGGTCGATGTGAACTTCAAGTCCGAAGGCGTCATCTCCCGCAACGAATTTAAGGAAGACGAAGTTCCCGAAGTCGGTTCCGAAATCGAAGTCTATATCGAAAAGCTCGAAGACGACGACGGACGTCTCGTCCTCTCCAAGCAGAAAGCGGACTTCGTCCGCGTTTGGGAACGCATCCGCCAAGCTTACGAAAACAACGAAATCGTCCGCGGAACGCTCACGAAGCGCATCAAGGGCGGCGTGGTCGTCGATCTCTTCGGCATCGACGCGTTCCTCCCGGGTTCCCAGATCGATCTTCGCCAGATTCCCGACATCAACGCCCTCATCGGCCAAGAATTCGACCTCAAGGTCATCAAGGTCAACAAGGCTCGCCGCAACATCGTCGTGTCCCGTCGCGTCGTTCTCGAAGAACAGCGCAACAGCCAGCGCGACAAGGTCCTCGAAAATCTCGAAAAGGGCCAGGTCCGCAAGGGTATCGTCAAGAACATCACCGACTTCGGCGCGTTCATCGACCTTGGCGGCGTAGATGGACTTCTCCACATCACCGACATGAGCTACAAGCGCATCAACCACCCGTCCGAAGTGGTCAAGCTCGGTGACGAAGTGGAAGTGATGGTCCTCGACTTCAACGACAAGAAGGAACGCATCTCGCTCGGCATGAAGCAGCTGAAACCGCATCCCTGGAAGGATGTCGCTGCCCGCTATCCGGAAGGCATGGTCGTCAAGGGCAAAGTCGTCTCCATTACGGATTACGGCGCATTCGTCGAACTGGAAGACGGCATCGAAGGCCTCATCCACGTTTCCGAAATGTCCTGGACGCAGCACGTCAAGCACCCGTCCAAGATCCTCGTCGTCGGACAGGAAGTGGAAGCGGTCGTGCTCAAGGTCGAAGAAGAACAGGAACGCATCTCGCTCGGCCTCAAGCAGCTTGAAGAAGATCCGTGGGAACACATCGACGAAGAACTGCCTCCGGGTGCACGCGTCGTCGGTGAAATTCGCAACCTCGCCTCTTTCGGCGCATTCGTCGAAATCAAGGACGGCGTTGACGGTCTCATCCACGTTTCCGACATGTCCTGGACGAAGAAGATCAACCACCCGTCCGAAATGGTCAAGAAGGGCGACAAGGTGGAATGCGTCGTGCTCGCCGTCGATAAGGAAAAGCGTCGCATTTCGCTCTCCATGAAGCACCTCACCGAAGATCCGTGGGATACCATCGAAACGACCTATCCGATCGATTCCGAAGTCAAAGGCAAGATCATCCGTCTCCTCGACCGCGGCGTTGTCGTCGAACTTCCGAACGGCATCGAAGGATTCATCCCGGTTTCGAAGCTCACCGCCGAATACATCAAGGTTCCGGCGGACGCCTTCAAGGTCGGCGATGAAGTTCCGGCAGTCGTAACCGAAATCGACCAGAACAATCGCAAGATTACGCTCTCGGTCGTCGATTACTTCAAGAGCCGCGAATCCGCGGAACTCAAGGCTTGGATGGACTCCCACAAGCCGGGTGAAAACGGAACAACCATCGGCGAAGCGGTCGCTCCGGCGAAGAAGAAAGCCGCCAAGAAAGCCAAGAAGGCCGACGAAGCGGATGCCGAAGAATCCAAGGAAGAAGCGAAGTAATTCGATTCTAGCCTAGAATTCAAAAATCCCGAATCCTGCGGATTCGGGATTTTTACGTTTAAAGCATAACGCCTATCCGCGCGTAATGCGGAATTTCAAGCTGATGACATTCCCCTTTCCCTCGTCAAAGTCAGACGGCAATTTCCAGAAAGTCACTGCGAACCGGTAGGAAAATTCCGTTCCGATAGACCACGTATCGCTCATCCACCAGTCCATGCCGATTTCGAAACTGTTAAAAAGTTCCGTCGAATAAAGCTTTATCCTATCCCTAGATTTTTTACTCTGGTAATAATTCCCGCCAAACAAGACCGACTGGCCAAAATGCAACCCGCGCACCGGCGAATCCGGACGCAAAAAAGGATAGAACGCGATACCGAGCCCCGCAGTCAGGCTCCCGCCAAAAGCATTCTTGTTTTCAAAACGTTCCTTGGCAATCAAGTAAGGCGCCTCTTCGACACTCCAGATTTTCCGATTCCGTTCCAACGTTCCCGTCTGGAGCGAAAGATCGATTTCCGAATACAACACCATCAGATTCCAAAAGGATTTGCCAAAGCGGAAGTCAAATGCAGGGAAAGGATCGCCGCTAAAACGGATATTTTCAGAAACTTTGGCATCGATATATCTAGAATTCTCCCCATAATACCTATCGTCATATTCCCCCGAAATTTCCGCTGACGAATAGGAAGGCCCCGCGCCAAAGCTGAAGTAAAAGCCCCGATGCGTCCTGGGTGACCTCGCCCAGGAAAACACGCAGACCGCCAACACAAAAATGAATGTCTTTCCGTACAAATTCATCCTATCCCCGTGTCATGCGAAACATGAGCTGGAATCCGTTCACCTTATTATCGGAAGCGTCGCTTTCAAACCGCGGAATTCCATGGAAATAGCTGACGCCGACTCCCAGCGAAAGATGGTCGTTCACCCACCATTCCTTGCCGACTTCCACGGTAAATCCCAAATCGATATCCCTGTTCGGTCCCGAAGAAATTCCATCGCCAAAGACAGCGCCCAAGCCATAACCTACGGAGCCGCCGACAAAGAAGCCGTTCAAGGCGGAATTCGGATTTCGGAAAGGATAAATCGACGAGCCAAACCCCACATAGGTCCGAAGCATCCAGGACATATCATCGGAATATTCTTCCGAGAAATCATCATCCATATCGATTGCCGAATGATTCGCTTCGCCCAGATAACCGGTAAAATTGAAAATCGTATAGAACGCGACCAAATTTCCCAAAGCCGTTCCAAAACGAAATTCCATCACCGGAAAACCAAAGCCTTCAAACGTGACCTTGTCCTGGTAACGGGCATAATCATCGTGGCATTCAAAACTCAGATAGGAAAGCCCGACATCAAAGCTGTTGTAAAAGCCGCGGTGTTCCTTCGGATGCAAATTTGAAGCGGTTTCGGCAACTCCCGACGAAGCGAAAGCGGCAAGAATCAGAAAAGCGAATTTGAACTTTTTTGCAAACATGGGGAAAATATAGAAACAGCTCTCGGGAACATGGAAAATTTTTTCCAGTTAAATTATTTTATGCACAAGATGTCCCATTATGTCTATATGCTCGAATGCAAAGGCGCACGAATCTACACAGGCTACGCGACCGATGTCGAGAAACGTTTCGAAGCCCATCGGCAAGGCAAGGGAGCACGCTTCACCAAGGCATTCCCGCCACAAAAAATCCTGAAAGTTTTTGCGCTAAAATCCAAACACGACGCGCTGCGGCTCGAAGCCTTGATCAAGCGGCAAAGCGTCCAAGCCAAGCGGGACTGCATCCTGCTTCCCGACGGAATCCTCCCGGACTTTTTCTACGAAAGGCCAAAAACTTCCGACAACAATCCACCCGAGTAACCGCTCCGACAATTCGGATTTATTTTTAAGCAATAAGACCAAGAAGGCTTTATGGATTTTTCAAAGATTCCCCACCCCGTCAATTTCAGATTTCGGGATTCCGTACAAAGTAAAGAGTTTTCCCACATCGGCAACGGCATTTTCCGCCTGCGATTTTTTTTTGAAAGCGAAAATCCGAGACCGTTTGAATGGAATGAAGAAGCATTCCGTACAAATGAAGATTCCAAGGAATTTCGGAACCGGGTCAAGTTCGCCAAAGGAAAGCTTCAAGTCTTTTCCCCATCGGGCGAAGTCATTCTCGAAAGCTCTCGCGAAGGATTTTTCGGAACCTGCAAGGACCGCTGGCTGGTACGATTCGAAGCCGATGAAGATTTTCATTTTTACGGACTTGGGGAACGCGCCGGAAAGTTCGACCGCAAAGGAACCCGAGCCCAGATGTGGAACGTCGATGCCTGGGGAGCACACGGGACAATCAAGTGTCGCGATGACAAACCCGATCCGCTCTACGCAAACATTCCCTTCCTGCTCATCCGAAAAGGCGAAGACGCTGTCGGGATTTTCGTAAACGATGCGGGACGCGTTTTCTTTTCGCTCTCGCCCGATATGCGGCTTCACCCGAGCCAGGAACCGGTTCAAGGCTCGTCCCTTTATTTTGGCAGCACAAGCGGCCCTGCCGACATTCTCTTTATCGTCGGAAACGATGCCGCGGATGTCATTTCCAAACTGGGAAAGCTCGCCGGACCGCTCCACGTCCCGCCGGAGTGGGCGCTAGGCTATCACCAGAGCCGCTGGGGATATGCGGGAACAAAAGACTTAGTTTATCTGGACAAAGAAATGTCCCGGCGAAAAATTCCTTGCGACGGATTGTTCCTCGATATCGACTACATGAACCGCTACAAGGTATTCACGACAAACGAAAAGACATTCCAAAATCCCGAACAGATTACGGAAAAGCTTTTGAAAAAAGGACGGCATGTCATCCCGATTCTCGACCCGGGAGTCCGCGACGAAAATTACTTTATACGAAATGACGGAATCAGGAAAAAGATTTTCTGCAAAAATCCGAACGGGGATTTTTACCGAGGATTCGTATGGCCCGGTGCGACGCTCTTCCCGGACTTTTCCACGGAAGAAGGCAGGTCCTGGTGGGCAAAGCACGTCGAAAAATTTTCCAAAAAAGGATTTTACGGCTACTGGATAGACATGAACGATCCGAGTACGGGATCCGTATCCGACGACGAAATGCTTTTCTTCCACGGGAAAAAGGACCACGAAAGCTTTCACAATCTCTATGCAAGCGGCATGGCAAAGGCGACATTCGAAGGCCTCAAGAAAGCGCACCCGAAAGAGAGCCCGTTCATTCTCTCCCGCAGCGCGAGCTTCGGAACGGGCCGCTACGCGGGCATCTGGCTCGGCGACAATTTCAGCACATGGAAAGCCTTGACAGAATCCATCCCGCTGGCGTTGACCGTTTCCCTTTCGGGGATTCCCCACGTCGGCGCCGATGTCGGAGGATTCGGCGAAGATTCCTCGGCGGAACTTCTCGCCCGCTGGGCGGAAGCCGCTGTGCTCTTCCCCTTTTTCCGCATCCATTCTTCCAAAAACTGCAAACGGCAGGAACCGTGGGCGTTCGGGAAATCCTGCGAAGAACGCGTCAGGAACGCGGTCCTCTTTCGGGAGAGAATGCGACCGGTTCTGTACAAACTATTTAAAGAAGCGAGGGAGACAGGCGCGCCCGTGATGCGCCCGCTTTTCTACCTGGGAAAGGACGCCACGAAAATTTCCGACGCACGAATGGAAGACGAATATCTCGTTGGAAACTCCCTACTGGTCGCTCCGATTCTCGAAGAAGGCGCAACGAGCCGCCCGGTCGAACTTCCCCGGGGAAAGTGGCAAAACCTTTCGACCGGAAAAGTCTTCTCGGGAAAATTCACCTACACGCCGTCAAGGCTCGAACTCGCCGTGTTCGGGAAGGTGTAAGTTACGATGGAGGATAGGCTTTTCTAAAATTTTCTATCCACGTAAATTTTTGCAGAAGGTATATTTTTACTCAAATAATTCAATACCTGTAAAATTCTTTTTTTGGCAAATCGTTGCAGTATGAAACTTCGAACTTTAGGAAGCCAATCTATGATTACTAATATTTTACTGCATTGTTTCAACTTATTTATCATTTCGAAGACATCTTTTTCTTTATTGGCATTCAGCAATTCGCTGATAGCAATTTTTCTTATATACTCATTTTCATCAAAGAGTTCATAATCATAGCGGAAATCAAGAATTGATGTTTCAAGCTTGTGAGTTTTAAACTTTGTTTGAACAATTTCTTTTTTATCCCAAACCAAACCGAACAATTTATATGTAGTTTTCACTTTACGCACTCCGCTTGTACTTTTTGCTCAAATAATGATAATCATCGTATATGCGGAAATTAATACCGACGACATCCAATTTATCTAGCGCAATTTGATCTTTCGCCCCGTAGATAGCTAATTTTGAAGGCATTACATGTAAAGTTCATCGGCTTCACGGCCATTTCCACGTCACCGGCGAGCGTCTTGAACATGTTCTCGTTGTACTTGTCCGCATGGCCGGACTTTATCCACAAAGTCTTGTGGCGACTTCGTCGCCTCCCGCATCGGCTCGGCTATGGGCAAACGCGTTTGCCCGCAGCACTCGCCTTGGGCGGTAGTCACGATTGGGATGCAAGCATCCCAGCTCTTCGGCTCGGCAATGCCCACGCAAGCGTGGTCACAGCTCTCGCCTTGCATCGCTGTCCGGAGTAATCACTTCCAGGTAACCGCGAAATCTGCTTATTATGGGCGTTCCCGCACATTCTGTGCGGTCGGGCTATATTCTGGGGGGGGGTAATCGGCAGCGCTTACGCTTGCCACTCACCTCCCAGAACCAAGCCTCGCTTCGCGAGTCTTGGCCCCAAGGGGTCACTATCCCTAACGCAAAAAAGCGAAACCCAAATAGGATTTCGCTCACAAAAAAAACTTATTTCGAGTAAGTCCACTTTACAAGAGTTGTATCAGCACCTGCTTTTATTAGAATATATGAAAATTTTTTTTGGAGTTCCGTTTGACTTTTACTTCCAAATTTGCAATAGTCTAATTCAACCATGTCGCTTGATTTTTGATTTATAGAATATCCTCTATCAATCAGATCTTGGAAATAAAATAGTTGGTCTTCTTCAGATAAAATCGTAAGTGTCGGACTCATTTGGCTGCATAATTCATGTAAGATAGAATAATCACCACCGACATTTTGCCGAATGCTATCAACATTAGAAACCAATGGAAGCAGTTCATGATACCACTCTTTGGCAACCTTGCTATCAGAAAATCCTGCTATAGCATGGTAGACTGTTTCTCCATTTATCGGATATTCCTTACTTATTGCGTATCGAACAAGGTTCGTATCACCTGCCCACATGGCTTCCGTTGCAAATCCGTTCCCGAGATTTCTTGCCACGGAGTCCATACCGTTGTCTATAAGGTAATAGAGTATTGAATCTGCGTTAGTTGCCCATATCAAATTCATTATGACAATTTGGTCTGAATGAAAATTTGTGTCATACAAATTCATATTCAGCGAAGCACAGTTTTCAATACTTGTTTTCAGTGTACTTAGATTAGTGTCTTGGATAGCCTTCCATAAACTAGAGTCCTTAACAAATTCTCCACAATTTTCATTTAACTGCAATGGATACTGCTTTTCGTTTTTTGCGCTCGATGGGTCATCGGAACATGCAATAAACAATGCTATAATGCCGAATAAAAATAAGAGTTTTTTCATTTGCAGTCCCCATTTTTAATGAACTGAACATAATCGATTTTCGTGTCCTGAGGAACAATGATTTCTTTGGCCATGTAGGAACCACTATAGGTTTTATGGTGGAATTGTCCAATAACCATTCTGGATTGAGGAGCCCAGATAGACCCTGTAAAGCCATTGTCTACATAGGTTCCTGAAGATCCCAGAACTCCAACAAGGAAATTCGATGCCTTTGCCCCTGTTACAGTTCCGCTAAAATTAAATTCCTGCGCATAAAGTTCCGTTGTCTTTGTACTTTGTAATTTCAATGTACTTCCCGTTTCAAAACGGATATTCCTAAAGATGTAAACGCCATTGCTGTTTAAAATCAAAGTTCCGTCACGACGAATTGTTACATCTCCATATACACCAGGAGCGTAAGCTTTGGTTTTACCACTTTCAATGAATTCAGATGTGTTTGCGTATGAAACAGAACTGATTCCAGAATCGTAATTGAATGTTGTTACAGAACCTTTCTTTGTGTATTCTGCTCCTTGTTGAGCTTCAATTGACTTTGCCCAAGTTCCTGAATATACCTTAGAGTAATTACGCAAAGTCAAAGTTTCATTTGAATGGACGTTATCAACAGTGCCTTTTACGCCTATTGTAGTATTGCTTTCCGCCCCAACAGTACATGTTGCAGAACTGATTTCATTCTTTGAGCAAGAAACTCGATCATTTATTGTAAGATTTTTTGTTGCGAATAATGTATAGCCTTTAGGAATTGCGCAATAACTTAATGGCGTTGCGTAGATAGATGTTGACACATTTTGGACCTTTGTAGAAACGGTGGCGTGTGTAGAACCACAATTGCTTGAAGAGAATGTGTTTTTGTTCTGAAGAAGAGTGAAGGAAATATTTAGAACATGAGATTCTTTGTTTTTGTATCGATGGGTTTGGGAGAATCTAGTAGAACCAGATAAATTATTTCTATAATCCGAACTGCCTGCATTTCCGCATGCAACGCCTTTGTTTGAAATGCATTGCTGGTAGTTGTGTAGTGCCAAATCATATAAAAAGCGCTCCGGCCCTGGATTCGCATCATCGTCCCAATCAATGGTGTATCCAGTAAATGAATGGTGCCATGTATCTCGAGGACAATTAACTGTTGCCGTCAACGTAACTGTTTGGTCGTCGCCATCAATGATGGATGGTTCAAAAGTGAATGTCGTGTTTGCGGCGATATCACAATCGGGGCAATACGCGAATGCAATTTCTATTGCAAATAATGTTGCCATTATGAATCGTTTCATAAGGAATCCTTTGTTAATTTTATTGTAAGCAAGACTATCGAATTACTTTACGTTCTTCGACTGTCATATCAAGGAATTCGTCAACTGTTTTGAGTTTTTCCAAAACATCCTGGAAATTTTTATTTCCACCCTCTTTACGTTTACGAATTGTGATAGAATTGAACTGTTGCTCTTTTTCGCCTACAATAATCATGTATGGCACTTTCTGCATTTCACATTGACGGATTTTATAGCCCAATTTTTCATTTGACTCGTCAATTTCAACGCGCATGCCGGCGTTCACCAGTTCGCGTTCCACCTTGTGGGCGTATTCAGCGAACTTTTCGGAAATCGGAAGGACGCGGGCCTGCACAGGCGCAAGCCACAGCGGGAAATCCCCCATGTATTCCTCGATGAGGATGCCGAGGAACCGCTCGATGGAACCGACCGCTGCGCGGTGGAGCATCACCGGGATGTGCTTCTGGTTGTCCTTGCCGACATATTCCGCGCCGAGACGTTGCGGCAGGTTGAAATCCACTTGAATCGTTCCGCACTGCCAGTCGCGCCCGAGGGAATCCTTCAGCGTGAATTCGAGCTTCGGGCCGTAAAACGCGCCTTCGCCCGGGTTCAGCACATAATCGAGCCCGGCGAGCTTTGTCGCTTCGGCGAGAGCCGCTTCGGCCTTGTCCCAGATTTCATCGTTTCCCACGCGCTTTGCCGGACGTGTCGAGAACTTCACCTTCACATCGTCGAATCCGAAGTCGTGATAGATTTCCTTTACCAGATGACAGAAATTTGCGACCTCGCTCGCAATCTGGTCTTCGGTACAGAAGATGTGCGCATCGTCCTGCACAAATCCGCGGACGCGCATCAGCCCGTGCATCGTTCCCGCAGGCTCGTAGCGGTGGCACTTGCCGAACTCGGCGAGTCGCATCGGAAGGTCGCGCCAACTCCGCAGCTGGGAATTGAAAATCAAGATGTGGCACGGGCAGTTCATCGGCTTCACGGCCATTTCCACGTTACCGGCGAGCGTCTTGAACATGTTCTCGTTGTACTTGTCCGCATGGCCGGACTTTATCCACAGAACCTTGTTCACGATTTCCGGCGTGATGACTTCCTGGTAGCCCCGATGGTCGATTTTTCCGCGGATGTAATCCTTGAGGGAGTTCACCATCTTCGTTCCCTTCGGATGCCAGAACACCATGCCGGGCGAATGATCCTCGATGTGGTAGAGGTCCATTTCCTTGCCGATTTTCCGGTGGTCACGCTTGGCGGCTTCTTCCAGGAACTTCACGTATGTAGCGAGGCCGTCCTTGTCCGCAAAGCATGTCCCATAGACGCGCGTCAGCTGGTCGGATTTCTGGTCTCCGTGCCAATAGGCACCCGCAAGCGACAAAATCTTGAAGCACTTGAGCTTTCCCGTGCTGGGGACATGGGGACCTGCGCAAAGATCTTCCCAGTTCTTTCCCGGTTCGCCCGTCACATAAAAACTGATCTTGCAGTCCTTGCCTTCGCGTTCAATCGCGCGCTCGGCGTTGTCGTGCTTGTACTTGTCGCCTTCGGTGCGCTTGAGGCCTTCTTCGGCGGAAACCTCGATTCGGGTAAACGGACGGTCTTCCTGGATGATTTCCTTCATCCGCTTTTCGATTTTCGGGAAGTCCTCTTCCTTGAGCGGAGTCGGCGTCATCAAATCGTAATAGAAGCCCTTTTCGATCGCCGGACCGTAAGCGAGCTTCGTCCCCGGGAACAAATCGCAGATCGCTTCCGCGAGGACATGGCTGCAGGAATGGCGCAACAGCATGAGCGCATCGGGATCGTCGTTCGAAGGCGTGATAATCCGGATGTTTCCGCTTTCGGTAAGCGGACGGGAAAGGTCCAGAACCTTGTCGCCGAGCTTTACGCCCAAAGCCTTGCGCGCGAGCCCCTGGGAAATTCCCTCTGCGATTTCCTTGCCGGTAATGCCCGATGCTACGGAACGTACGGAGCCATCGGGAAAGGTCAATTCGATTTGAGACATGTTAAATCCTTTTGTGGGCGGTTCTCGCCCGGTTCCCCAGAAATACGACATCTGGCGGTGCAGAGAATTTAGATTTTTTTTATGGGCAAGTTGCTATCTTTGCCGCCACAATGAGACTTTTACTTCAACTAGCCCTGATTCTCTCCGTCTGTTTTATCGGAGACTTCTTCCACCGGGTCTGCGGATTTCCGCTACCGAGCAACATCACCGCCATGCTGATTCTCTTCCTGTTACTTTGTACGAAAATCGTCAAGGTCGATCAGATCGCGGAGATGTCCCACTTCTTTCTCAAGCGCCTCCCCTTTTTCTTCTTGCCGCCGAGCATCGGGATTCTCGCCATCTACGGAATTCTCAAGGGAAACATCCTGCTTCTCATCCTGCTTTGCATCGTCGCCACAATCCTCACGATGGCTGTCACCGGAAAGGTTACCGAATTTTTGGTTGAACGCTTCGAAAAAAGGAAACATCATGAATGAAGTTCTGAACACGCCGTTTTTCGGAATCGTCCTTACGATAGTCGCTTACGAAACCGGCGTTTTCCTCAGTCGGAAATTCAAATTCGCCATCTGCAACCCGATGCTCGTTGCAAGCATTCTCATCATCGGTTTTTTGCTCCTCACCGGAATCGATCTTGAAACCTACAATATCGGTGGTGACTACATTTCCATCTTTCTTGCGCCGGTAACCGCTGTGCTGGCCGTTCCCCTCTACAAGCAACTCGACAGCCTCAAGAAAAATTTCATTCCGATTATCGTTGGCATTCTAACCGGATGCCTCACCTCGTTCGCCCTGGTGACGATCTTCGCAGAACTCCTCGAAATATCGCCGACATTGAAAATTTCCCTTCTCCCGAAATCCATCACCATCCCGATGGGAATCGAACTTTCCAATGAAATCGGAGCGATTCCCGCCATCACTATCGCGGCCATCGTCATCACGGGCATCACAGGTGGCGTCGTCGCCCCGCTCGTCTGCAAAATTTTCCGGATCAAGCATCCTGTCGCCCAGGGAGTCGCCATCGGAACTTCGTCTCACGCCATCGGGACCGCGAAAGCGCTCGAAATGGGAGAAGTCCAAGGAGCGATGAGTTCGCTTGCCATCGGAGTTGCCGGGATTCTCACATCGGTGTTAGTCCCAGTCTTGCTGCATTTCTTGAACACTTAAATTTTTTTCGCCATTCATTTCATACAAATTTGTCCGTTTTAAAAAATTAACGACATTTCAAAACAAAGCCGATTCCGTTTCCCTGTGGCCTCGGCAAGAATTTCCTTGCCCTATTCGAGTTCTGTTTCTATAATTTCGCCAAAACATTTTCCACGGAAATTCCATGAAACTGATTTACGAAGTCTCCTCCAAGCCAAAATTCGTCCAGCTAATTTTCTTTGCCGTCCAGCAGATGCTCGCTATCCTGGCAGCGACCATTGCGGTTCCCGCCATCATCGGAAACGGTCTGACACCGGCGACAGCAATGTTCGGTGCAGGCGTCGGTACGCTCGTCTATCTGTTCTTCACCAAAAGGAGGAGCCCGGTTTTCCTGGGTTCCTCTTTTGCATTTATCGGTTCCATGTTCGCCGCCTTTGCCGGAGGCGTTTCCATGAGCCTTGGGATGCTCGGGCTTATCATCGGTTCCTTCTTTGCCGGACTTGTCTATGTAATCATCTCCATCGTCATCCGATACACGGGAGTTCGCTGGCTGAACCGTCTCATGCCTGCGGTCATCATCGGACCGACCGTCGCCATCATCGGGCTTAGCCTTGCCCGGAATGCTGTTTCCGACTTGATGAAAATCGATGGAGTTCCGCAAAGCGGAGCCGCTTCTCCCTCGTATGTCGCCCTTCTCTGCGGAATCGTCACGCTATTTGTCACCATGCTCTGCTCCACCTACGGAAAGAAAATGGCAAAGCTGATTCCCTTCATCCTGGGAATCCTCGCCGGATATGCCGTCGCCGCGCTCTTCACCGTCATCGGATACTGTTCGGGCATCGAAGCGTTCCGCGTCATCGACTTTTCCATCTTCGAAAAATATATGCTTGCCGGAGGAAATCTCTCGATTTCCTCGCTTGTGAGCATCCCCGACTTCGTCTTCATCCACGCGTTCCAGGGAATTTCCGAACTGAACGTCTCCTATATTGCGACAATTTTTGTCGCCTACACGCCGGTCGCATTTGTCGTTTTCGCAGAACATGTCGCCGACCATAAGAACCTCTCCTCCATCATCAACAAGGACCTGCTCAAGAAGCCGGGACTTTCCAGAACACTCCGCGGCGACGGTGTCGGATCCTTTGTCGGAGCATTTTTCGGAGGCTGTCCCAACACGACCTACGGGGAGTCCATCGCCTGTGTCGCCATTACGGGAAACGCTTCGACGATTACCATCTTTGCCGCTGCCATCGGCTGCATCCTGTTCTCTTTCATCACCCCGCTCGTCGCCTTTGTCGATTCGATTCCCGCCTGCGTCATGGGCGGTGTCTGCATTGCGCTTTACGGATTCATCGCCGTTTCCGGTCTCAAGATGCTCCAACGCGTCAATCTGGACAGGAACCGCAACCTCTTTGTCGCCTCTGTCATCTTCATTTCGGGCATTGGCGGATTAACGATTACCGTCGGGGCGGTCACGCTCACAAGCATCGCCGCGTCGCTCATTCTCGGCATCATCGTAAACGCCATGCTCTCCGGCGAGAAGTACGAAGAGGAAAAGATTTAAAAAGTCAAAAAGGAAATGACCATGCAAAATTTTGAACACACAGAAAACGTCACCATCTTTACGCATCCGCTGATCCAGCACAAGATTTCTCTCTTGCGCGACAAGAAAACAGGCACCAATGTTTTCCGCAAACTGGTCGAAGAAATCGCCATGCTCGAAGGCTTCGAAGCGCTCGGAGACTGGCCTCTCAAGAAGGTGGAAATCGAAACGCCGCTCGAAAAGTGTAGCACGCCGATGCTCGCCGGAAGAAAGCTCGCCCTGGTTCCGATTCTCCGCGCGGGCCTCGGCATGATTTCAGGCGTCCAGGCTCTGGTGCCATCGGCAAAGGTCGGTCACATCGGACTTTACCGCAACGAAGTCACGCATGAACCTGTCGAATACTACTGCAAGCTTCCAAGCCCTATCGAGGAACGCGTTATCGTCGTCACCGACCCGATGCTCGCCACCGGAGGCTCCGCTGTCGATGCGATTACAATGATCAAGAAACACGGTGGAAAAAAGATCAAGTTCATGTGCATCATCGCCGCCCCCGAAGGGCTCAAGCGCCTTCACGAAGCCCACCCCGATGTGCAAATCTACGTCGGGCACCTTGACCGCGAACTGAACGAAGCCGCCTACATCTGCCCGGGCCTTGGCGATGCCGGGGACCGAATTTTCGGCACAAAGTAATCCTGGTATTCAGACATCCACCCGTGGCAGTATTTGTCGCGGGCTTTTTTTATATCGACTACTTGCCTAGCAGACGACTTTCCGCATCGAAACGTTCCATAAAGGAATGCTTTTTTCCTTCCGCCTTGTAACCGGGAAATGTTTCGATGCAAACGGAATGCAGACTGTTGAAGATGCTCTTTTCGATGTTCGGATTTTCCTTTTTCAGGCGGTGAATCAGCTCCTTGACTTCTTGCCGTTTGCTTTCCCCGACACCGGTCTCGACATTTTCCGTAAAGCGACATGCGCAGCGGATAAACTCCAAGCCATTCGCATTCGTCCATGCGATTATATCGTCTTCGTGTACAAGATAAAGCGGTCGAATGAGCGTCATCCCTTTAAAATTCTGGCTGTGAAGTTTCGGAAGCATCGCCTGTAATTGCGAAGCGTAAAACATGCTCATCACGGTCGTTTCAATGACATCGGAAAAATGATGTCCCAGTGCAATCTTGTTGCAGCCTAGTTCCCTTGCCTGGTGATAGAGATGCCCGCGTCGCATTCGAGCGCAAATGTAACATGGCGAATGTTCAAACGTATTCGCCACGTCAAAAATATCCGTTTTGAAAATCGTGACGGGAATTTCCAAAAGTTCCGCATTTTTCTTGATTTTCAACAAATTCATTTCATTGTATCCGGGATCCATCACCAGATACTGGATTTCAAACGGGATTTCCGTATAGCGATGGAGCATCTGCATAAGCTTTGCAAGCAGCATGGAATCCTTTCCGCCCGAAATGCAAACCGCGATTTTATCTCCGCCTTCGATCAATTGATACTGCTTGATCGCCGAAATAAAAGGGCTCCACAAGCGGCTGCGGAACTTTTTTGAAATACTCCGCTCTGCCTTTTGCGCAAGAGAAAGGAATTCTTCGCACGATTTTTTCGGATCGCATTCTTCACTGGACATTTTCAGACTCCGTAAAGTTCCCCGTATTTTTTCTCAATGTAGTCCAGGAAGTCGCTTGAGGTAAATTTCCTGCCGGTAATCTTTTTTATCCAGGATTTCGCATCGAGGCAATTCGCCTCTTTCCAGACATTCTCTTTCATCCAAGAATTAATTTGTTCGAAATTTCCGTACAAAATAGCGTTTTCCACATCGAGATCTTCGCGCATTTTATTGTAGTACATCGCACCATAAAAATTTCCCAGCGCATATGTCGGAAAATAGCCGAACCCCGAAGCCCAATGGACATCTTGCAAAACGCCTTCCCGATCGTTTGCCGGACGAATGCCCAGATATTCTTCATACTTGTCGTTCCAGATTTCCGGTAAATTTTTGACATCGATCTTTCCGTTCACCAGCATCTGTTCGATTTCATAGCGAATGATAATGTGGAACGTGTAGGTAAACTCATCCGCTTCCGTTCGGATAAGACTAGGCGAAACGATGTTCATCGCTTCATAGAACTGATTTTCCGACACTCCACAAAAAACGTCCGGCAACAGCTCCTTGGCCTTTTTAAAAATCAAATGGATAAACGGTTTGGAACGTCCGATGCGATTTTCGTAAAAACGAGAAACGGATTCATGCTGCCCCAGCGTTTTGTAGCCCGTGATGTGGGCGGCAAAATCCTCCGCCGGCTGGTTCTGTTCAAACAGGGCATGACCGCCTTCGTGAATGATCGAAAACATATTCGAATAGAACATGTTCCCGTAATAATGCGTCGTCACGCGCGCATCGTCTTTCGCCAGTCCATCCGTAAACGGGTGCTCGCTTGTCGTAAAAGCGCCCCGAGAAAAATCAAACCCGATGACTTCCAGCAGATACTGCGCCATCTTACGCTGGGAATCATCCGAAACGGGCCGCGAAAGAAAATCCGTCCGAATTTTCTTCTTGCTCTTCTGGATTTTTTGGAGCATCGGAATCAGACATTCCTTGCACGCTTCAAAGCATTTGTTCAAATCCTTTGTCGTCATTCCCCGCTCATAAAGTTCGAGCAAGTTGTCGTAAGGTACAGGCTTTGCGTTTTCCGTCAGAGCGACCTGTTTCAAGTTCACCCGGCGAACATTTTCAAGCGATTCCGCAAACAGGGAAAAGTCGGCATTTTTCTTTGCCGCCAGCCAATCAACAAAGGCCTTGTTGAAAACCAGCGAAAACTTTCTGTCCTGCGCTGCGGAAATATTCTTTTTGCGCAGATAGTCGCGATGCAAGCCTTCTGCAAGGACCCGTTCCCGATTTCCCAAATCCTTGCGGTTTTCGTAAAGCGCCTCGGCAGCATCGATAAATTTTTTGGACTTCAAAAGCCGAAAGGCCTGGTTGGAAAGAAAGGCGACCGTTTCGCCCTGATTTTCCATCGCCTTTGCAGGGCAAATCGTTTGCTGGTCGTAGCCAAGGATTCGACAGGCGTGATCGTAGCGTTCTGCGGTTTCAAGAGTCGAGAGGACAATCTTCAAGCTTTTTTCCAGATTCGCGTTCAATAGAAATCTCCCATCGGATTTTATACAAATTAAACATGATGATACGGATGCCCTGCAATGACCATCAGACACCTGTAAAGTTGTTCCGTCAAAAGGACCCTCGCATGGTCGTGCGTAAAAGTCAGCGGGGAAAGGGAAAGTAAGAGGTTCGCCTGTTTTTTGATTTCCGGAGCGATGCCGTAAGCGGAACCGATCAGAAAGACGCAATTCGATGCAAGCCTAGGCTTTATCCATGCGGAGAGCCCGACCGTATTCATCAGTTTTCCTTCTTCCGCAAGAACAATCCACTGGAAATTTTCCTTGGGGAAACGTTTTGAAAATTCCACCGCTTCTTCCGCAAGGCTTTTCGTCCTGTCGTCCCGCTTGCTAGACCGTAATTCCACGATTTCGATTTGCACGTTCGAGGAGCGGAGCCTTTTGGAATACTTTTCCACTTCATCTTTTACAAAAGGCGAACCGGGCTTTCCAAACACCGCGATGACGAGCTTCATCGTCCGAGTTCCAGACGCTCGACGAGAAAATCCGGAAGTCCCGCGTCGCGCATCGCTTTCTGCGTCCGAGCGATATCGTATTCCAGCCGGACCATTTTCACCGTCTGCGCTTCGGTATCATACAGGCAATAACTCGCCCGGGAATCCCTGTCGCGAGGCTGCCCGACGCTTCCGACATTTACGAGAAGCCGCTCGCCATCTTCAAGCCGGTAAAATCCCGTTTCGATTACCTTCGGGATCTCACCATCCCGCATCGCGACGATGACCGGACTGTGCGTATGCCCGACAAAGCAGTGCCGTTCCGAAAAATGATCAAACGCGTCCAAGGCATCTTCCAAATCCGTCACATAAATCCAATCCGCCGGAGACATCGGGGACGCATGGACAAAACAGATGTCGTTTTCCTCATCCATATACGGCAAGGACCGCAGATATTCTTTCGATTCCTCGTTCAAATTCGCCTGCGTCCATTCAATCGCTTTCTTCGCATAGGGGTTGAAACCCACGTCCGAATCCCACTTGATGGCGACGCTGTCGTGATTTCCCAGAATGCAGACATCGGCAACCTGCTTCGTCAGCGCAACGCATTCGTTCGGATTCGCTCCATAGCCCACAATATCACCCAGACAGACACGGCGCTCGACCCCGTTCGCTCTCATCGATTCCAAGACGACTTCCAGAGCGGGCAGGTTTGCATGAATGTCGGAAAAAATCCCGTATAGCATGGAAACCAATATAGCTTTTCTATATTTATGCCGATGGAAAAAGTCGAGAAAAACAAGAAAGTTAGCATAGGCTATTCCCTGAAAGACGAAAGCGGCGC
>JBNMGX010000008.1:0-23271 GCA_050872465.1 Hallerella sp. | reverse complement strand
GAAGCATCTTCCAAAATCCGGAGCGTACCGTGAGACCGCCAACCGCTCCGCTGGAACATCGTATCGACCACAGCCGAATCAAAAATGGCCTCGCCCTGAAAATCCTTCAGGTGAATCAAGCGTTTAAACAGGGTATCCTTTGCATCGGGCGGCATCTTTCGGATTTCCGCAGGCAAAATGACAATCTGGTAAGACGGTCTGTTCCCCACCAAAAGCTCTCCGTTCCGGTCGTAAATCAATCCGCGTTCCGCCTTCAAAACAACGCGGCGCAAGCGATTTTCATCCGAACTCTGCAAGTTTTGCTCGTACCGAACCGATTGCAAATAGAAAAGCCTAACCGACAGGCAAAAGAAAATCAGCCCGACCGTCGCCATAAAAACCAGCGACTTGATGTTGCGATTCGACAGATCGTTCTGGGATTGCTTAAGGGACATGCCGCGGCTTGCGATCGAAACGATTCAACAGATAAAAAAGCAGAAAACCGAAAAGCATCGTATAGACGCATTCCGGAAGCGTCGTCGTCACAAAGAACGTCCCGATACTCGCCTGGGAAATATCGACGAGCGCGTAATAGACAAGATCGTTCAAGATAAACGCAAGCCCGAGCAGGGCGACTTTGGAAACCAGGTTCAACCGGAGAAACCTTTCTTCCAGCTGTCCCACGCCAAAACCGACACAGGTAAACGCAATCGTCTGCGCCCCCAGCCATTCCACAGGAGAATAGACATCCTCGGAAAAACCGGCAAAGAATCCCCAAAGCATTCCCGACACGGGACCGTGGGAAATCGCCATGACCACCACGAAAATCAGGACAAAATCCGGTTCCACGCCGCAAAAGGAAATCCACGCCGCAAGCGTCGTCTGCAGGACCAGGGCGAGGACAAAAATCAGAAGATGTTTAATGAACTTCAGCATTACCCAACATCTCCTGCGTTATCCAGTCCGGTTCCTTCTGCATAATGAAAACTTCTTCGAGCCTCATGAATTTTTGAAACGGATCCAGCTCCAAATCGGTCACCACTTCGACATCGCCCTTGCGAAGGGAACGCACAACGCCAACACCGATCCCTTTCGGATAGATTCCTCCTAGCCCGGACGTCACCAGCGTATCGCCTTCGCGCACTCCGGTATAGGAAGGCACCATCGCCTGCAAATAGTTGATGGAACCTCCGTTTAAAAAGCCGACAACGCGCGTCCTTTGGACCATTACGGAAACATGCAGCGCGGGATCCGGCAAGAGCTGCACCTTCGCATGGGTTTTCGACACCGCGGAAATCCGCCCGACCAGCCCACGCGTCGTAAAGACCGGCATATTCAAATCGATTCCGTGATCCGTCCCCCGGTTTACCACGAAAGTCGTCAAAAATCTTCCGGGGTTTCGCCCGATTACGCGCGCCGTCACAATGGAATACTTCCACACATTGTCGAAATGGACCAGTTCCCGCAACCGCTTTGTCTCTTCAAAGCCTTCCCGCAAATTGTCCCGTTCCATCTTCAGCAAGGCGTTTTCCCGTTTCAGGCTGTCATTTTCATAGGAAATGGAATGGATGAGGTTTACCGAAGAAACGACCACCTGCGCCGGATAATATACCGAGGAAAGCGCCCCCGCAACAAACGATTCCTTTTCATCCTTTTCCAGATGGCGAATGCCGAAACCAAATCCCAAGAGCAGAAGAAAGAGGACAAGCCCGTGCCCCTTGGAAAGAAGGCTACCCAAAAAGCGGAAAAGCTTCATCTTCCAGCAAAAGCCTTACACCGTAGAAGCGATGAGCACAGGACGATACTTGTCAAGATCTTCAAGGATACGGGCAGTGCCCTTGCACACGCACAGCAGCGGATCGTCAATCACATTGACAGAAAGACCTGTTTCCTTGCGGATGCGGGCATCTAAACCACGAAGCTTGGAACCTCCGCCCGACATGATGATTCCCCGATCGAGGATGTCCGCACCGAGAGCCGCAGGCGTCAGGGCCAAAGCCTGCTTTACCGCATCGACAATCGCCGTCACCGGCTCATTCAACGCTTCGCGAATTTCCTGGCTCGTAATCGTCATCGTACGCGGAAGCCCAGCCATGATATCGCTGCCCTTGACTTCCATCGTCAGTTCCTCTTCTAGCGGGAAAGCGGAGCCGATTTGCATCTTGATGCGTTCTGCGGAGCTTTCATCGACAACCAGATTGTAAGTCTTGCGCAGATAGTTCACAATCGCTTCGTCCATCTCGTCGCCGCCGACTCGAACGGATGCGTTGCAAGGAATACCGTTCAGAGCGATGACCGCAATGTCCGACGTTCCACCGCCGATATCGACAATCATGTTGCCCACCGGGCCATCGACAGGAATGCCCATGCCGATTGCCGCAGCCATCGGTTCATGTACCAAATGAACTTCCTTTGCACCGGCCATCCGCGCCGCATCCGTCACCGCGCGCTTTTCCACTTCGGTAATCCCCGACGGGACTCCGATGACGATTCGCGGCTTCACCAGGAACAGCGGATATTTCTGAACCCGCTTGATAAAAGTCGAAAGCAGGATTTCCACAAGCTGGAAGTCGGCGATGACGCCATCCTTCATCGGGCGAATCGCAGCGTTTGCCCCCGGCGTACGCCCCAGCATCTTTTTCGCTTCGTTGCCAATCGCAATGACCCGGTCATTTTTGCGATCCATCGCAACAACCGTCGGTTCGTTGATGACAATCCCTTGCCCAGCAACATGGACCAGGGTATTTGCCGTTCCAAGATCAACACCTATATCGCAAGAGAATAGTCCGAACAAAATGAAATTCCTTTCTTGATTTTGTTAAAAATATAGCATAAAAACGGATGCGGGCTTTACCTTTTATCCGTGTCCTCGCCAAAATGCCACTTTTTCAAATAACGGTCCCAGTGCAGGTATGTATTGTCATAGCGATATTTTCGCTCCTCATACATCTTGATATCCCGATAGATGAAAAATTCCACATCCGCATAGGCGGAATACATCTTGGAATGTTCCTTGTCGAAAAACCGCAAATCTCGAATCTTGTAATAGGGCGAATCCAGAAGAGCACTTCGCTCCCCGCTCGCCTTGAGAGTCTGGGCAACCATAAACTTCAAGTCTTCCTGCAAATAGGACGACAGTTTCTCTTCGATATTTCCCCGAGGTTCCGAGCACCCGAGAAAAACAAGGCAACACGATAAGACGACTATCAAGCGCAACATGTTTTAAATATAAAAAAGCGCCGTTTCAAATGAACAGCGCCAAGAGAGATTCTAGAACGAATAAGTCGCATCGACCCGAGAGAACCAGCGGCCTTCTCCCTGGAATAGATTCCGGAACAGCAGATCTTCCGCGATGGTAACATCGATTTTCAGCTTTTCCTCGATGTTGATGCCGAAGCCCCATCCGATATGGTCGTCAATCGTACCGTTTCCCACCGGATTTGTCGAAAAGAATGTTCCGTTATCCGAACAGATGCCGCTCTTTCCCGCATTGTGCGAATTCTGGTCGCATTCCGTATAGAGAATCGCTTTCTGTCCGCCGACGCGAATGACAAACCAGTCCCACCAAATGTTGCGTTCAATACCGAAACTGATGACACCGCCGATATCTTTCCGCTCATCCCAGTAGGAATCGTCGCTTTGCGAATCGTATGTAGATTCTCCGGTCTTATAGTCAAAAGTCCAGTCACGCGCCTTTTCACGGTTCCAGACAAAGTCTCCGCCTAGCCAGAAGAATCCTCTGTCAAGCCCGACATTGATGCCTAGGCCAACCTGAGCCCGCGTATCCTTGATTCCCGGAGCCTTGATAAAATGCGCCTTCATCGCAGGGACCAGTTCGCCGTCAATCGCATCCAGCGTAAAAAACGCACGCGAAGAAACGAGATACGAAAAATCCCCGTCATCAAAGAAATTCTTGTGTTCCGGTCCGTATTGCACACGGGCAAGGCCTGCCGAAAGTTCGTAATCGATGGTATTCGAAAGCTGCAAGTTGATACCGGCATCGGTGCGAATCACCGAAGCGTAGGAATTCGCATCGACCTGATAGGAACCGCTTTCCGTTTCATATCCGCCGTCCTGGTGGGCGATATAGACATGAAGTCCCAAGGCGTTCCCGTTAGGAAGGGTCCCCCCCAAGAAGCCGTCAAAATTTGTCACAGTTTTCGGCAAGGAGTGAACCTGGTCCTTGTCATCGATATAATATGTCGGCAGGAACCGGAAAAGCTCGGAATCTTCACGACCAAAGAGACCTCCGATGGAAATGCGGGGATCCGGTGATTCTTCGCTTCCGAGGCTTAATGAAAAGATTCCACCAAATGTCGGATGTTGCGGGTCCCTGTTCTTTCCGATTTCCACATCGTCCAGGTAAGTGCCAAAACCGCCGATCAAGTAATTCGGATAAAGGTTGATGTTGGCAGGATTATCAAAAATGCTCACGTCATCCATGATATACGTCGTATTCTTGCCCATCGATTCCACACGGGCAAAGGTGGCAAAAGCCGATCCGACGCCTAGAAGACCAAAAGTCAGTCCTAACGCAGCAGCTGTTCTCTTTTTCATCAATCAACTCCTATTTTATGCTAAAACTAATTCATCCTTTCCCTTTTCGCAAGGAAAAAAATAAAAAGAGCCGGAAACATCTGTTTTCGGCTCTTTTTATTCTGTAACTCAGGAACTATTCGGAGAAGGTAAACGGAATGGTAACCGTCGTATTGCCCGACTTGACCTTGCTAAAGGTCCAGCGCTTCACCGCATTCTTCACCGCATTATCGAACTCGCCGAAACCGGTGGTCGAAGATGCAATCGAAATGCTGATGATATCGCCACCCGGAGCAATGGTAAAGCGGAGCGTTACCTTGCCCGCAAATCCAGGCTGCTTCTTCAGGAACTTGTTATAGATGTGACGAAGCCCCGGAGTACGCTGACGGACGACTTTCATGATGTCCGCGGCGCTACGAGAGCCTCCACCGGCACCCATATCGATGTCTCGGGCAGACGGAGTCTTGATCGTTCCCTTGGCACGTGTTGCGATTCCGCCACCACCGCCGCCGAGAAGACCGCTGAGACCGTCACCGATACCGCCGGAACCGCCTTCACCGTAACCTTCATTGAAGCCACCGTCCGTCTTGCCGCGACGTCCACCGAGAACGGTCTTACCCGTCGTCTGGAGACCGGCAACGTCCTTCAACACCTTGTTGATGTCCTTGGAGAACTTCTGGTCCTTCATCAGGTCATAAGCCGCGTAGTTGGACTTTGTCGTCTGTGCGGTCAAAAGCTTGAGAACGCCACGGGTCTGGGGAGCGTTAGGCTGTCCCTTTCCGCGCGGCTTTCCACCGCCACCGGCTTTCTTGCGAGGCTTCTTCGGCTCTTCCTTTTTCTTCTCTTCCTTTTTCTCTTCCTTCTTGTCTTCGATTTTCATCGTTGTCGTCAGTTCTTCCGCAGCGGTCTCTTCGAAGATAACTTCGTCAACCACGGCTTCGTACATGGACGCCCAAAGAGAAAAGCAGACAGCGACCAGAATAGAGATAACCGCAACTCCGGCAAAACGCTTGTCGGACTCCGGCATCAAGGATTCTACAAAAGGATCTTGCTTCTTTTTCGTAGCCATTTATTCCTCCCCGCCGTTTTTCATCGTTACGGCAAAAGCAATGTTCGTGTAGCCCGAGAAGCCACAGGTCGCCATTACTTTATACATAACGTCATAAGGGATGTTTTTGTCGATCTGGATAATGATGTTACCCGCTTCGTCCGCCGGAAGGCCGGCTTTCAAGGCGTGTTCGCGTTCTGTCTCGCGACGTTCCTTCAGCACGGAGTCCACCTTCGCAATCAAAAGATCGCTCTGGTTCATCACTTCCTGCGTCGGAATGATTTTCGCATTATCCACCACGACATACCCGGCATCGACCACTACGGAAAGCGAAACCTCTTTCGGCTGCACTTTCGACGTGGAAATCGGCAGGATCAGGTTTTCCGCCTGGGTAACCAGCTGGCCTTCCGCATCGAGGTTCTTGATAAGGAACACCAGAATGATGGTCATCATGTCCATCATCGAAGTCAAGGAGAACGGAACGTCCTCTCCGTACTTACGCATTTTTCTAGCCATATTCCTAACCTCCCAGCTTGGCAAGATTGACCTTGACAAATCCCGCAGATTTAGCGCGGTCCATCAAGGCGATAATCTTATCGAATTGTACGTCGTCGTTCGCCACGATGATGATGTTATCCACATCTTCCAGGTCGATAAACGCCGTATGGATCTGAATCAGCTGTTTCGCGATTTCGTCATAGGCGGAAAGCGGATAGATAATCAGCTTGGCCGCATCTTCCGGTTTGAGCTTCCGAGCGGAATTCGGTGTGAGCGTCGCCACGCCAACGCCTGCACCCGGCTTCTTGAGAGCGGGCGGCGGGGTTGTTCCGCCATCACCTTCACCGGTGAGAGCGAGGAATGCGTTGTTGCCATCGACCAGAATGCTATCAGGCTGGTTTTCTTCCTGGGACGTATAGACGCCCCAGATCAAACGGCCCGGATCCTCTTCCGAAGTTTTCTCGATCATGTCGAGTTCAATCGTTTCAATCTGGTATGCGTAATTCTCCTTGTCCATCTCGGTTCCGTCCTTGCACTTGGGTGCAGAGCCGGCCTTGATCGCAGATTTCACGTCATCGGCAGCATACTTGATAAGCTGTCCATCGGACTTGCAGCGGAAAACCCAAAATTCCTTGAAATAGACATTGGGCTGGAAACCGCCGCGCGCACCGATAACGAGATATTCGTCCGTAATGGCCAAGGAAAGATTCAATGCTTGCTCGTCCGGAGGTGGAGGAGTCTGGTCATCCATCTGCATCATACTGCGCTCGGGCAGATTGACTTCGACGATAGCCAGCTTCTGGAACGACGTCATGGAGAGCAGCATCGGAATCAAAATGGTGAACAAGCCCATCGCCGGAAGCAAATCCGGTTCTTCTGGCTTTGCTGAAGGTTTGATTTCTTTTGCCATTTTATCTCCTATCTAAATAATTGTCTTTGGTAAGCAACAATTAAGACAGGGCGTTGATAATCTTGAGGCCTTTTTCTTCCATCTCCTGAATCAAGCGTTCGCTGTTCATGTTCAGGATACCGACGATAATAAGCAGCGGAACCGCGCAGAGAAGTCCAAGAAGAGTCGTTCCCATAGCGATAGCGATACCGTCAGCCAGAGCCTTCGGACGTTCCGCAGCCGGCTTGTTCGCCACAGCGTCGAACGTGAAGATCAGACCGTAAATCGTACCCATCAGTCCAAGAAGGGTGGAGATGGAAGCCATCACGGAAATAATCGAAACATAACGGGTGAGACGCGGAGCTTCGGTAAGGAACACGGCGTCCGACGCATTCTGCATGGCGTCACGGCCAGCGTCGTGGTTGCTAACGATAGCGGCAACGACTTTCGCGATCGGGAGCTTCGAAGCATTCGCAAGGCTCAGAGCCTGGTCATACTGCTTCGCGCTGATGAGCTGACCAAACTTCTGCAGGAACTTGGCGCGTCCCTTGCCGCTCTTGACGATGATGTAGATGATGCGTTCGATCGAAAAGCCGATGCCAATCAGACCGACCGCAAGAATGATCCACATGAACTGCCAACCATCAGAGGACGGGTTGAACGATTCGAGCATTTTAGACATTAGGGTACTCCTTTTGTACAAGTGATGAGATGTTTTGTTTCCTGTATCCGCATATTTATTTTTTTTTTTGCCCTTTGGGATAGTTTCCAGCTGTAAAATTTTCATTACTCCAAATAAAAAAGGAAAATCCCTTGATTTACAGGGATTTTCCTCTTTGTAAAAATAGAGTTACGCTAGGATTATTGCACAGGTTCCGCAGCCGGAGCAACCGCAGGCGGTGCCAAGCGCGCCTGGAGTTCGGCAAGTTCGGCCTTGAGCTTTTCGTTTTCAGCCAGGGCATCCTTCAGGATTTCCTGGTAGGTCGCCAGCTGTTCCTGCTTGGTCATGACCTTGGATTCGCGAACCTGATCCAGACGGGCTTTCGTCTTGAAGTAGCTCGGATCCTGGAAGAGCTTCGTGGCATCGAACTTGGTAATCTTGATCTGCAGAGCTTCGTTCTGCTCGTCAAGTTCGCGCAAAGTCTCATAGAGCTTTTGCGTCCACTGGTTGTCAATTCCATAATGTTCGGAAGCGCGGATACCCGTAGCGCAACGCGGGACTGCCGCTTCGCGGGCAGCCTGGGAACGGCTTTCGAGTTCTTCGCGATAAGCCTGCAGGTCTTCGCCAGCCGCCATTTCGGCATCTTCCTTCGTCATTCCTTCATATTCCACATACTGGGTCACGATTTCCACGCTATCCGGAAGCGGAGACTTTGCAAAAGCGTCTCCCACTTCGACAAACACGGCACAACCCTG
The DNA here is from genome assembly GCA_050872465.1 of Hallerella sp. Lineage (GTDB taxonomy): Bacteria > Fibrobacterota > Fibrobacteria > Fibrobacterales > Fibrobacteraceae > Hallerella. Next base: position 14,905 of record JBNMGX010000008.1, on the reverse strand, counting down.
GTAGTACATTTCAATGTAGCCTTCTTCTGCAGCAATCACGTCGGCATTATAGAATCCCTGGTCGCGGGCGAGGTCGATGTTCTTCTGGAAAATCGGCTGCGCCTGTTCATAGTAGCTCGGAAGCTGCTGCACGATTCCAATGCGTTCCGCAAAGCGTTCTTCATCCGTCTTGCCGTTGAGTTCCTGTTCCCGAATCTTGGCAGCCATCGTAACGAACAGGGTACCGATTTTGTTCGTCGCACGGAAAGTCCATTTTTCCGAAGCATAGGTCGCCGACTTCGAATAATGCCCGACAGCGACCTTCAGGATTTCCGTGAGTTTCTTGACCGCGGCGGTTTTCGACTTTTCGTTTCCGGAAACAACGACCGGCTCCATCTTGGCAAATTCCATTTCGCCTAGGTAGAATGCAGCCTCGGCAGGCACACCCGGATCCGCATTCTTGATCTGCAGACCGTACTTGTCGTAGGAATCAATCGTCTTCTTATAATACTCTGCAGCGTTCTTATCATCCTTCAGCTCACGATAGGCACGAGCCGTCCCGATGTAGGCAGCGATGAGCTTTTCCTTGTCTGTCGTATAGCTCTTGGCAAACGTGATGTAAGCTTCCGCAGCCTCGGACCAGCGCTTTGCGTTCTGGTAGGCAACCGGAATGCTGAAAGCCGCGTCAAGAGCATAAGAACTCTTCGGATAGTCACGAACGAGATCCTTCGAGCAGCGGATAGCCTCTTCAGGCAACTGGGCTTCATCGTAAGTCAAGCAGGCGCTATAAAGCATTCCCGGCGTCTTTTCGTGGTTCGGGTATTTCTTGTAAGCGAGTTCATACGTCTGAGCAGCCAATTTTTTATTGGGAATCGAATCGTAAGTCGAAGCGGCAAAGCCGATTGCAGCATACGCCATCGAATCCTTTTCAAAGTTGTTCGTAATAAAGAGGAATGTCTGGGCGGCCTGTTCCGGCTTGCCAGCCTTCTTGTAGTTCATCGCAGCGCGCAAGATTCCGCGAATCGTTAAAGGCGAATTGCCATAACTTTGCGGAAGCATCATAAAGGTCTGGGCAGCCTTTTCGTAGTTATTCGCCTTTTCGTAAGCATTACCGGCTTCAAAGACAGCCTTGTCGGCAAACGCTTCCATCGGATACAACTTTACCAAATTCAAGTAAGCGAGAGCCCCCTGTTCAAACTGTCCATTTTTCACCGACTTGTCCGCTTTCTGGAAAAGCACGGCGGCAATCGACGTCCGAATCACCTTGGCCATCGAATCGTTGCGAGTTTCCTTGACTTCGGTGTACTGCTTATATAGCCATTCAAATTCCTTCTGGGATTCATCAAGCTGTTCCGATTCGAGCAAGGACTGGGCAAGCATACGACTGATGAGCAAAATATACTGATTCTTGGGGTAGTTGGTCTTCAGGTTGCGGAAATCAACGACAGCTTCCTTATATTGCTTCGCTTGATAACGGACGATCGCCGCATTGTAAGCAAGCTCCACCGCTTCCTTTTGCTTGGCAAACTTGGTCATATATTTGCCAACCTGGGCAAAATAAGCCTTTGTTTCGGGAAGGCTGTATGCCTTGACCGGATCGTCACCCGCTTTATTCTGCTGGGCCGCGGCGCGTGCCTTGTCCATCATGATGACCGCATTGTAACCGGCATCTTCCTTCTTGTAGGGCGCGGCCGATCCCAGCGCACGACGACCATAGCGGTTCGTGTCGGCGTCAACAATCTTGTTGAACATATCCGCCGCTTTGGCAAATTGGTTCATCTCCTGATAGACCAAAGCCAAATTCGCATAGACCTTGTATTCGTCCCACGTCGGTTCGTTCTTGTATTGATTCAAGAAGTCATTATATCCCTGAATAGCAATCTGGTAACGTTTTTTAGCGCCTTCCGTATCGCCTTCCTTCATCATCTTCGCAGCTTGAGCGTGGTCATACTGCGGAATATCGAGCATCGCGGCGCGGATCGCCTTTTCCGCATTTTCCACGGAAGCCGGATACTGCTTATTCTTCTTGTACCATGAAGAATTCTTGCTGTAACGCTTCACGACCAGCTTGCGCTGTTCCTGCGCTTCATCAAACTTCTGCTGGATGATGAGAATTTCGACCATTGCCACATCGGCAAGAGGCGCATCCACATAATCCGGGTTGATATCCAGCAAGTACTTAAACGACTGCACGGCTTCTTCGTTGCGGTCGTGGTCCTTGTTCTTCATACCGATACGGTAATAGAGGGAATCCTTGAAGTTGACCTTCTTGTCCTTGAGGAATTTTGCGGCAACGCGGACACCGTCATCGATATCGGAGAATGCGGCAGCCATAAAGTCCATCGCTTCAAGACGCAGGTCGCTCGGATATTTACCCTTGTCGGAACCGTCGATGTAAATGAAATACGTCTTGGCGGCCGTTTCATATTCCGCGATATTGTAATAGGATTCCGCCAAGTGATACATGGCAAGGGCGGCTTCCTTTCCGGTCAGGTTTTCGAAACCCGTCACGCGTTTGTAGGCATCGATTGCATCGCGAAATTTGCGATTCATAAAATGATATTCCGCAATACGGAGCCATGTCTTTGGGACAAGACCGTTATCCGGGAATTCCTTCACAAGACGCATTCTCAGCTTATAGGCCTTCTCGTCTTCTCCGCTCGCTTCATAAACGAACGATGCCTGGTACATCACGTTGGGCGTTCTTGTTTCCTTCGGATATTTGTCGATGTATTCGAGGAAATATCCCAACGACTTCGAGTGATCGACCTTGGGACCTGCGCCGAGGTTTTTGCACTTCGCCGGTTCGTTATCACGGTCTTCGCACCAGGCGATATCGGACTCATACTGAGACATCGCATCAACCTGATATTTTTCTTCTAACCGATACTGGTAGTTTCCAAGCTGTTGGAGCGCACTGGCGCAGCGGGAACTCTGTTTCCCCTTGCAGCGATCCACCTGGGTACGCCATTGCTTGATAGCGGCCTGCATTTCGTTTTCATCCATGCCGCCCGACCGACAAGCCTGTTGGGCCTGGGTCTTCAGAAGGTTGTAGGAACTAGCGCATTGCTTGTAATCGCGAGAACCTTTCTGCATCGCCTTGCACTTGGCAAGCATCGTTTTCGCTTCATTCGTTTTGTCCTTGCAAGGATCCGCATAGGAAACTCCGGCAACGGTGCAGAGCGATAAAGCGATTATAAATAGTTTTTTCATTTGAATTTTCTACCTATCACTTTTAAAACAAGGACAGACCCGGTTATCCAGGTCTATCCCCTATTGTTAAATTACTCCAAATCTTCCAGGTTGTCCAGTTCCTGAAGCTCTTGAGAGTTCGCCGATCCCGAACCACCACCGCTTTCGGCCTTCTTCGTCTTGACGGTTGCGAGCGTAAAGCCGGCGTCTTCAAGAACACGCTTGCGGTTGGATTCAAAACGGTCGCTCTGCTGGGAACGCTGCATGAATTTCGCATAGTCATCGATTGCCGCATTCGCCTTGTCAAAGTCCGGACGCAGCTGGGAACGCTTCATTTCGACACGAGGCGTCGGCAACTGACGGGAAAGGTCAAGGGCCTTGGCCTGGACACTATCAAAGTGAGCTTCATTGTCCTCATAAGCTTTGCGAGCGCTATCGCGAGCAGCCATGGAAACAACCGGCTGTTCCGTGAGTTTTTCAGCCTGCGTTAAAGAACGTTCCGCATTCCCGTAGTCCTTCTTCATGTAGTAGCAATATCCTTCGACAAGATACGCTTCCGAAAGCAGGAAGGAGTCCGGCATGTTCTTGATAATCCACTGGGCGTACTTGATCGCTTCATCCGGTTTGTTCACCTTCAGGAAGGACCATCCCAAAGCGAGCATCGCTTCGTCATAGACCGGAGAACCCGGTTTGACTTGTCCATAAAGACCGGCAGCTTCCGGGATATTCGGATTTTCGCCAGAGAAATAGATGTGTCCCAATTTGACCTTAGCCGCATCCTGGAGATCCATTTCGGACTGGTTGGACGCTGGCTGATCGATGATATCGCGGAAGCAGTTTTCCGCTTCGTCCCACTTACCCATGCGGCTATTGGCGATGCCCATCGTATAGCGCGCATAGAAGTAGTTGGCATTACCCGGAAGAATCGCCGAAAGCAAGTCGATGGATTCCTGATAGAGCCCCTGTTCGAACTTGATCTGGCCTGCAATATAGTCCGCATCGGCCTTCACATCGCTTTCGCTATAATGTTGTACGATGTATTGATACTTGACCATCGCGTCATTATACTTGCCTTCCTTGTAATCGATATTCATCAGCTGGAAATGATACTTAGCCCGTTGGTCGCTCTGCGGATAACGCTTGATTGCATCATCATAGACAGCCTTAGCAGCCTTGTGCATCCGCATGTTTTCAAAGGACTTGCCTTTGTAGAACGCCGCCTGGTCTACCAGGTGGAAAGCCGGATACTTGGTCTGGACCTTGCCGAACGCATACGCAGCTTCCAGGAACTGACGGTTCAGATAAAGCCGCATCGCAGCGCGGTAATCGTTTTCCGGTTCAATCTTCAAGCGGCGGTAACGATCTTCACCGATGTTTTCTTCACGCGTATTGCCAAAACGGGAAGTGAGTTTCACCGCCCAGATAAATCCGCGGTTTTTCTTTTCGACGATGTCGTCGTGAGACATTTCCAGGTCAAGAGCCAAGTAACGGAAAATCGTCACATCCTTGACGTTCACCGTAGCGCCGAGTACCGGATAGCCTTCCTTCGTAAAACGAAGGCGAACACCCAAGTGAGAGCTCAGGTAATAAGTCAACGTGAAGCTCGTTTCGAGATTCATTCCGTCGCCGCCCTCTTTGTCATCATGGAGGACATCGATGATGGAAAGTTCCGCTTTCGCTTCGAGCAGACGGTTAAATCCGCGATAAAAAAGCGAGAAGTTCAGGTTGCTCGGAACCTTATAGGATTCATCAGCCCCCATGAACACGAAATGATAGGAAGTGTTCTCTTCTTCTGTGCTAATCGCCGGAGCTAGCGCATTCTGGAAAGCGACACCAACCGTCAGGCTGCCGAACCGGGAATTGGAAACCGGATTCCAAGCGATACCGACATCCGCTCCCATCGTCAACTGCTTGTTCTTATCAAACTGGTTGATCTGGAGAATCGAAAGATCGACGCCCAAGGCCAAGCAGTGCATCAGACGATAGGCGTAGCCGATCATGTAGGCGTTTTCGGTATAGGAATAACCGCCATCGACACTGGCACCGTTTTCAAAGAACGAAATGCCCAATGTGTGGTTGTATCCGAACGGGATCGTCAAGGAACCGTATTCCTGGGACGCTTCGCCGCTGATCGTGCTGAAATAGCCGATAGAAAGCTCGATTTGGTCTGTTTCCGCGATTCCTGCCGGGTTCACATACATCGCTGTATTGTTGCTGCCGAATTCGCCGAACCAATCGTTCTGCTGGTACTTATGCGGGGAATACGAGGGAGAAGCAAGCGCTGCACTCGTGCAGATAAGCCCTACAGCTGTTGTCTTGATGAAGCTAAAGCGTGTCATCACCTAACCTTCTCCTTACTTAATATCCGTGCGGATAAATTCAATGCGGCGGTTCTGGGCGCGACCTTCCGGCGTCTTGTTGGAAGCCTTCGGTTGCGTATCGCCAGCACCACGAGTTATCATGCGATTGTCAGCAATTCCGTTTTCGACGAGGAAAGTCTTAACGGCAGCGGCACGATCCGCAGAGAGCTGCTTGTTCTTGGCAGCGTTGCCGACGTTGTCCGTGTGACCGACAATTTCAAAAGTCGTTTCCGGGAAAGCTTCCATGATATCGACGACCTTGCGCAGGGAAACTTCGGAATCCTTGGTAATCGTCGCCTTTCCAGATTCAAAGTTTACACCTTCCAGAACAAAGACTTTCTTCGGCGGAACAGGGACTTCATCCGGACAGCCGTCTTCATCCTTATAGCCGTTCAAAGTTTCGGGATTGTCCGGGCAGGCGTCCGCCCCCTTGCAAGTGTGCGCATACTTGTCGAGAAGACCGCTGGCTTCAACCCAAGGATCGCAAATACCGTCGCGATCATTGTCCGGGTCCGGGCAACCGTCATCGTCCTGGAAGCCGTCAACATCTTCCGCATCTTCCGGGCAGTTGTCGATTCCCGAGCAGACCGCCGAATACTTTTCGGAAAGTCCTTCTTCGGAAACCCAAGGATCGCAGAGGCCGTCACCGTCCGTATCCGGATTGCGAGTTTCCGCCACTTCCTCTTCCTTTTCGGTAACCACATCATGAGCCAAAAGACCGATATCGAGCTTTCCCTTGCCGCGCTTGAGCATCGGAGACTTGGAATTGCAGAAGAAATTCGGCTTGGAGAGAGACGGGCTGATGAATTTCGGATCCAGGGAAACGTTCGTCCGGTTCACCTTGATGAAACGGTTGAACGGATAATAGTTCTTATAGATGTTGTTGTATTCAATCTTCGTCTGCCCAGCAGCGGGGTCGGCAAAGACGCCATAGTAATGGTTTTCCATAAAGATGTTGTTGCGGGCGACGATGTTCGACGGACCTTTGAGGGCAAGTCCCGAATAGCCGTTGCGCAGAACCACGTTCTGTTCGACATAGGCGTCGAGCGACTTCGCGCCCCAGGCGAGAATGCCGGACCAGCGGTTCCCGTACACCACGTTGTTGCGAAGATTCGGCAGGGAGATGAAGGCAGCGATACCGGTCGCCTTGTTGTCCATCACGTAACAATGGTGGATATAAGGAGCGGCGTTTTCGCAAAGAATGCCTTCAATGCCGTTTCGAATGGTGAAGTGAGACATTTCCGCACCGGATGTTCCCATAACGGTCGGTCCGCGGCGTCCACCGTCAATAATCGTCGTCAAGGGATCCTCACCCTTTAGAACAACGCCCATGACAAGCGTGATGTTTTCGTTGTAGGTTCCGCGCTTGACGTAAATGGTATCGCCAGCGTCTGCATTGCCTAGAGCGTCCGCGATCTTTTCATAATCGCCCGGCACATTAATAGCCTTTGCCGAAGCATATCCAGAAAAGAGCATAGCCCCAGCAAGAACTACGAATACTTTCTTTAGGGTCATACTGCTAGAGTTCTCCAATCATGAAACATAAAATTCACCATAGTCCATTCGGATTAGCGACAAGGGAACTTCCCTGTGCAACAAATCACATTGTGGAATATACCTTCAAAAATAGCTTTAGTCAAACCATTTTCATGATAAATCTTTGCAAAAAAGCATTTTTTCATGGTATTTCCCATTGTTCCGCTATCGATTTCTAGGACAAGTCTCCTTCTTCTTGATTTTTTTTCGGTTCGGAATCTTTCTTGACGCCCTGAATGGAAACCCGAAGTTCCTGGCAAGAGCGCTTGATGTCCTGTAGGACCTTGCGGGCGCGAGTTCCTGCCGATTTATTGCCTTTTTCGAACTTTTCGTACTCTCGCTTGAAAGCTTCGAGTTCCTGTTCCAGTTGCTGAACCAAGTCCATAACAAGACTCCCTTGAAAATGATACTTTGGGAAAATAAATAAAGTTTTGGTTAAAATATCGCCATTCCGTAAAAATATTTTTTACAATCGAAGATTTTCGTTTTGGAAACAGCGTTTGTTTTTGTTTTTTTACAAAAAAACATGCTGAGACAAAACTTCAAGAGCCTTTCGGCCCGAATTGCCGATTTCCCGGGTAAAGTCGGAAACGAAAAGACGGATGTGGCGTTCGATGACTGAATCGTCCGTAATTTTCGCCTTGCTTCGGATGAAATCAGAGACAAGTTTTTTTCTTGAATGCGCCAGCTCCAGGCTTTCCCGAATTTCCTGTTCGACGGCAAGAATCGCTTCTTCGCCCAGGGATTTTTTCGCAACGGCGCAGCCTAGAGGAATCGGAGACCTTGTCCGTGATTCCCAGAAAGCGCCTAAATCGGTCAAAAGCCCCAGATTGTCATCGGACCAGGTAAAACGTTTTTCATGGATGACGACGCCCTGCTTTTTCCGGTCTGAACACAGGGAAGAATAAACCTCGTCAAAGAATGCGTAGGAAACCTTCGGATGAGAAATGCCGTGCGCTTCCGAAGCCCAGAACCGAAAGAGGAGCGCAGCGGTCGTGTTCTTTCCGGGCAATATCGTTTCTTCGTCGGGAGCAAAAAGCTGTCCCTTTCGGGAAGAAAGCAGAAGCGGACCGCAGCCAAATCCCATGGCCCCGCCACAGGAAAGCAGGCGATAGTCGCTTTGAACTAGCGGCAAGACGCCACAGCTCACCTTGGCGACATCAAGCCTTCCCTGCAAAACCATTTCGTTGAGCGTCTGCACATCGGCAAACGTAACGCTCCACTTGAACGGCGAATTCTCTAATCCCGAAATCAGCGCTTCATAGATATAGGTATCGTTGGGACATGTGGAAATTCCCAGGCGGAGAGGAATCATATCAATTTTCCCTGAATCATCGGGTCGAGAACTTCCCTGGCGAGCATGCGGAGCGAATGCCGCAAGTTCCATTTTGATTCATCCAGGTCGCCCGTGAAATTGCTGATCGTGCGAATTTCAAAAACTTCGGCGTTCATCGCTCTTGCAACGGCAAAGGCGGATGCGCCTTCCATCGCCTCGACTTTAGCCCCGAAAAACTTTGCGCGGCAGTCCAAGATTTGGGAACTTGCTGTCAGCGTATTGACGGAAACGCCCCGAACCCCCGGAAGCGCAGCAATTTGCGAAGGCGCCGTTCGAGCAGGCGAAGCCCGAAAAATCTGCGGACGGCGAAAATACGGCTGAAACGTGTCCGACTGGACATAGCCTTCATCTCCCACGCATTCTTCATCGACCCGAACCGTATCGGCAAGCCCCAAGCCGCTCCCTGGAAGCGCTCCGGCAATGCCGACGACAACCACTCGGGAATATCCTTTCTGGAACAAGAGCTTTGCCAGATTTCCGCCAAATCCCACGAGACCGATTCCGAGACATGCGACATCAAAATGCGGATTCAATTTCAACGGGCGCTCCACCGTCTTGCCAAACGGTTCTTTCGGGTAGAGAACCTTCCACTCCATCGGCGACGGAATCGCTACCAGCGTTTTGCCCATATCAGTCCGCAATTTTTTCAACCAAGGGAAGAAGATCCGATTCGAAGGAAGAGACGCGTCCCAAATCGATGTTCCACGGACGATCGACTTCACAGCGAGCCGCCGAGACCGCAGCCGCTTTCGAGAGACGGTCGGAGATGGGAAGCCCCAGGAAATCCGCGGCAAGCCAACCGGCGAGGAAAGAGTCGCCCGCTCCGATATCGTTTACAACCTTGACCGTCGGCGGTTGCAGGCTAAGCCCCATGAACTTTCCTTCCTGCACATAGAACACGTGGATCGGCGAATCTTCGTCGGTAACGACGAGATTTTTAATCGGCAAGCGTTCGAGAAGCGTCGAAGCGGTCATCTTCCAGAATTGCGGGCTAGATGTAATCTGCGGGATTCCGAAACGCTGCAAGAGCTTGCAGTATTCGGACAAATTAATCTTGAGAAGCTCCACGCCGTATTCAAGCCAATCGTCAAAGCCTTCGACCGCATCGATAAAAAGGCGCTTTCCGGTCAGATCCAGCTTGGAGAAATTTTCAAGTTGGAAACCGGATGGCAACGAACCGCAGAGAACGACACTTGTCACGTCGCTCCAGATTTCTCCGATAGTCTGCAGAAAATCCCTGTTCTCGGATTCCGTGATTTTCGGCGACGGTTCGATGAGTTCCGTGGTGTCGCCCTTGCTTACAATCGTCGTGCAGATTCGGGTCGAAGCTCCGATCCAGATGGGAATTTGCCGGATGCCCGCCGCGGCGACTTCGTCGCAAATGGACACGCTGCGGTCGCCGCCCAAAAAATGCGAAAGGATGAAGTCCCCGCCGAGGACCCGAAGAACGCGTGCGCAGTTGATGCCCTTGCCCGAAGCGAATTCCTCGACCCGGGAAAGGCGGTTGACCTCTCCGGGCTTAAATTCATCGACAAGGAAGAGACGCTGCCACGTCGGGTTCAGTCCGAGTATCAGGGTGTCTCCCGTCATCAGAAGTTCACCTTGAAGAAGTTTCGCTTGCCGACCTGGACGAGCAACTTGTCTGCGCCCTGGATGCTGCATTCGAGCATCGGGTCGGAAATCTTTTCTCCGGCGACTTTTACGCCTCCGTTCTGGACCATCCGGCGGGCTTCGCCCTTGGACTTGAACGCGCCGATTTCGACCAGCAAATCCAAAATTTTATGAGAACCTGCGGCGACGGAACATTCCTTCGCGTCAGATGGAATTGCGTTTCCGCTGTGAACTTCCTTTTCCTTGAGCGCAGCGGCTTCGGCGGCTTCCTTTCCGTAATACTGCGAAACGATATCCTTCGCGAGAATATCCTTGGCGACGTTCGGGTTGAGGGTTCCCGCCTGGATGTCCGTCATCATCTTCCGGATTTGCGGGAGGGGGACGTCGGTCAGAAGTTCAAACCAGTTTTCGACGATGGAATCCGCCAGGTTGTAAATCTTGTGATACATCACGTCGGCAGGCTCGCTCACCCCGACATAGTTCCCGAGGCTCTTGCTCATCTTGGCCTTGCCGTCCGTTCCGAGCAGAATCGGCATGAACATCCCGATCTGGAGTGGCATCTTCTCATACATCTGGAGGTCGCGTCCGCGGCACACGTTGAACTTCTGGTCCGTTCCACCGAGTTCCACATCGCTTTGAATGGCGACGGAGTCGTAGCCTTGCATCATCGGATACATAAATTCATGCAGGCTGATGGGACTGTTCGACGCGTAGCGGTTGTGGAAATCTTCGCGTTCGAGCATCTGCGCCACGGTAAACTGCCCCATGAGTTCCGTAACCTTGGAAAACGGAAGCTTGCTGAACCATTCGCCGTTGTAATGGATTTCGACGCGGTCTTCGCGAACGACGCGGAAAAACTGCTGCTGGTATTCCTTCGCATTTTCAAGAACTTTTTCGTGCGAAAGGCGAGGGCGCGCCTTGTTCCGCCCGGACGGGTCGCCGATTTGCGCCGTATAATCGCCGACGATCAGGACAACGGTATGTCCCAAATCCTGAAATTGGCGAAGCTTGCGCATGACAACGGTATGCCCCAGATGCACATCCGGAGCCGTCGGATCGACACCCAGCTTGACCCGCAGAGGAATTCCCGAATCATAAGACTTTTGAAGTTTCTGTTCGAGTTCGTCTGCTGGGATAATCTCCGCAACGCCGCGGAGCAGGATGTCCATCTGTTCTTTCACTGGAGGAAATTGCATCGTTCAAAAATCCTTTGAAATAATTTCGCATTCAATGTAGCAAATTAAATTTTCAACGGACTTTTCCCGCATTTGCGGGCAACGTCCCTCCAGTTAAAAAAGTATCCAATTGGTGATTCCGCCGACAAAAAGCGAAAACAGGACAACAAACGCAACATAGAGGGCAAAATTTCGAAATCCCAGAACCGTTTTCAGCGCACCGAGATTTGTGATTTTCGTCGCAGGACCGGTGAGCATGAATGCCGCCGCCGAGCCATAGCTCATCCCGTTTGAAAGCCATTCCAGCAAAAGCGGAATCGTTCCGCCGCCACACACGTAAAGCGGAACGCCTGCACCGGCTGCAAGCAGAATTCCAAAGCCTTCGTTTTCCCCAAAAAGCCTTCCAATCGCTTCGCCGGGAACATAGCGCTGAAAAAAGGCGGATAGGGCGATTCCGAGTAAAAACCAGGGACCTGTCGCCCGGACATTACGCCAGATATTTTTGACAAAACGCAAAGCGATATTCGGGTCGGTGTCGTGATTGTGCGGTTCGCCGAATCCCGAGAAATTGAAGAAATGCCTGTCGGAGTTTTTTTGCAGAAAAACGCTCGAACAAGAAGCCCGGCGACAATCCCGCAGAGAAAGCAGGAAACAATCCGCGTCCACAAAAGTCCTTTCCCGAGTGCCGCACTGTAGGCGATGAGCTGCGGATTCAACAGAACGCTCGACATCATGAAGGCGGCGAGAAAATCTTCCTTGACGCCCTTTCTCGCAAAGGCGGCGCAGATGGGAATCGTTCCATACATGCAGAGCGGCGAAGCGATTCCGAGAGCGCTCGCCGCGATAATCGATAGAAGGCCGGGAACCTTGCCAGCGATTCGTTCCGCCCAAAGATAAATCGAATTCTTGAAGAATACCGAAACGCACGATCCGAGAACGATTCCGAGGACCCAGAACCAGAATATTTCCCGAATTTGTACGTCAAAGTAAAACCAAAGATAGACGGCTTCGCGCTGGATAGTTTCTAACATTTATTTTTCCACCTCCACATTCACACTGCCGGAAAGATCCTTTATGTTTTCCGCACCGCTGACAGCTTTTCCAAGGATAAAAAGTCCGGGATATTCCTTGAATTTTCCGTAGAACAGGACAACATTTCCCCACGGCGAAAAATACGCCAGCGTTCCGGAATCGCCTGAATCTTCAAGTCCGTTTTTTAGCGGAAGCTTTTCCCTTGGGAAAAAGATTTTTTCATTTGTGCTGTAGTTTTCAATCTGAACTTTAAGCGGAAGCTGGCTGTAAAGCGCCATGCTCTGCTCGCTGCCGTTCAATTCGTAAACTATTTTAGTTTTCTCGTCCGAAACGCTGATTTTCATAGTTCCTCCATCCCCGGAAGTTTCTGCAAAGGCGCACGAACTTGCCATCAAGGCAACACTGAATATAAACGAAAGCAAAAGTTTTTTCATAAGTTGCGCCTTCAATTTTTATCGACTATTTAATCTCAACAAGCCTGTAGCTTCTCGAGCCTTTGCCCAGTCCGATTTTTTCCGCATGTTCCAACGTATGACGGCCCATGCGACTCTCGATGCGCTCCACGAGCTTTTCGGAATCTTTTGCCGTGAAAATCATATCGACGCTCGCCTGGTCAATCGCAAGCGGGTCGGTCGATGCCAGGATGCCGATGTCATGCATGTCGGGTTCTGCGGGATTTCCGTTGCAATCGCAATCGACGCTCAGACGGTTTAGGACGTTCACGAAAGCGATGCCTTTCTCGTTTCCCATGTAGTCGCAGACGCCTTTCGCCGCTTCCGCCATCGATTCCAGGAATTTTAACTGGTTTTCATCGCCTTGCGTGAGTTCAAACCAGCTGCTTCTGAAGTTTCCAGCATCGGCGCGTCCCCCCGTATGGATCAGAGCCTTGCCCGATTTCTTCGCGGACTCCCCGCTGCCAAATCCGATAGAAAGATTCTTGATCGCTCCGCCGAAGCCTCCCATCGCATGGCCCTTGAAATGGCTTAGCACCAGGTAAGAGTCATAATTCTTGAAGTGGCTTCCGACGTAATCGAACTTCAGGTTCTTTCCGCCCTTTACCGGAATTTCCATGTAATCTTCCTCGTCTAGCAAATCGAACGGGGCAATGTCCAAAAAGCCGTGATCCTTGACGACCTGCCTGTGCATCGCACTGGAAGCTCGACCGCCCCCATACGCCGTATTGCATTCCACGATGGTTGCGCCGAGTTCATCCTTCACCAGGTTCTTGATGAGGGATGGGCGAAGATAGTTGGACGCAGGAGGCTCTCCCGTGCTGATCTTCACACCGACCTTTCCATGAGGTTTCCAGCCCATCGCCCGATAGACCTTGACCAAGCCTTCCGGAGAAATGTCCCGCGTGAAATAGACGACGGGAACGTTCTTGTCTTCGGTCTTGTAAGTCTTGTAGTCCTTGACTTCCGCCTGGGCGAGCGTCGCCGAAAGAAGCAACGCCGAAACAGAAGCAAGCCCCGAGAACATCCTTAGACTCATGAACATTCTCTCCTGGACTTCCATTTTTGCGACACGATGTAAAATGCGCTCCCGCAGCAGACGACAATCAATCCGAGAAAGAAATCTTCCTTGCTCAATTCAAGAAAACTTTCCCCGTTTATCACCGCCGCGAAGCCGTCAACGCTCCACATCAGGCTTGCGCCCAAAAACATGAGAAATGTCGTCTTCGCACTTTTCGAATCCAGCTTTCGTCTGGACTGGAAAAAGAAAAGTTTTAGATAGGCTAGAGTTGCAAGAACGGAAAGAATCAGGCACATAAGTCCGCCTCCTTTTTCCGTTGCGTCCGGATTTTTTTCTTTAAGGCGCCCGCTCCGAGCCACAATGCCCACACAGCGGTTGTCAAGACAGCCATTCCGACGCCATTCGTCGCCATTTCCCTGAGCATTACAGCCGTTTCCGCAGAAGACTCCATCGCGGTCAGAAAAGGCGGAACGACTGTCAATTCTCCATGGTAAAAATGTTCTACGGCGAGCAAGAAGCTTCCTCCATAGAGCATCTTTTCCAGAACGGAAACTTTTTCGTTTATCTTCTGGACCGTTTCGCTCGCATCCTTGCCAGAGCGCAAAGCTACCCGTTTCACCGCTGAAACAGCGATTCCTTCTGCGAGTGGAACTAACAAACAAGCCATATTGGACCTCCGTGATTGAATTATGGTTGATTTTCGTTTAGAAATTTTTCAGCAATGCCGAAAACTTTTTGATAGACGGTATCAAACGGCAAGTTCTTTTCCAGGCTCACCGCTTTCACGCTTTCATATTCGGGATAGATTTTTTGAACTTCACCTATCCGGACGACTTTAACACGGACATTTCCCCATTCCGTCGGAACGGAAACTTCTGTCCGCGGCAAAACGACCCGCTCCTTTTCCGAAATACGGATTCCTATCGCCGTCGTATGCAAAAAGACGAGCTTTTCTAAAGCCTTTATCTTTTCCGCCTTGCAGAGAACCGTGAGCATATTTGCCGGTCGGTTCTTCTTCATAAAGCACGGTGTAAATGCCACATCCAACGCTCCGTTTTGCAAAAGGAGTTCCGAGAGGAATCCCAAATTTTCACCGGTGCAGTCGTCGATGTTGGTGTTCAGTTCAAAAACTTTATCGCTCCAAAAAGAAGCCTTTTCGTCGAAATTTTCAGAAGGCGATTCTTCGATTAGAAAAGCCCTTAAAATGCTCG